>JAYUWZ010000326.1:0-8756 GCA_043753265.1 Verrucomicrobiaceae bacterium | reverse complement strand
CCAGTGCGGCACCAAGCTTTTCAATGCTGAGGCCCACAAGCGCGCGCTGGAGCTTTTCGGAAAAGTTGCCGAGCGCCATGGCAAACTGGAGTTCCACGCCCGCTTGCAGCAGGCCGTGCTCATCAGCCAGCTCGGTGCCGAGGACGACGCGGTGAAAATTTACGACAGCATCCTCGCACCCGTCGCGACAGCATCCACCGCTCCCGCAAACCCGCCGCCGCCGGAGGTGCGCTACGCAGCCATGGTGGGCAAGGCCGACAATCTCGCGGTGCTCGCAAAGCGGGATGCAAGGCTGGGCGCCGCCGCCATCGTGGTATATGATCAATTGCTCGCCATCCCGGACGCCGGGGCATCATGGCGCAACCAGGCCGCTTACAAAAAGGCCAAGACCCTCCAGCAGTTGGGGCGCAACGATGAGGCGCTCGTGGTCCTGAACGGCATTCTCGATAAAAACGCCGACGGCTTGCGGGAAACATTCTGGCTCTCCCGCGCCGGCTTCGAGGCCGCCAGCCTGCTGGAGTCCCAAAAGCAATGGCGAAGCGCGATCGGCATTTACGAAAAGATGGCCAAAATCCCCGGCCCGCACGTGATTCAGGCCCGGTTGCGGGTAAAGGCCCTGCAATCGGAGCATTTCATCTGGGACTAATGGGGTAAAATTGAGGCGCGACTTCGGGCGGAATGGGGAGTTTAGTCCCTATCGCCATGAACGAGCACTTCCTCTCCACGCCGCGCCGCCAATTCCTTCGCAGCCTTGGGCTCTCCGCAGCCTTCTTCACGGTTCCCGGGGCATTCGCCGAGCAACTCGCCCTCACCCCCAAGCAAACGGAAGGTCCCTTTTACCCGGACCACCTGCCGCTCGATACAGATAACGACCTGCTCGTCATTAACGACGGCACGACTCCCGCCATTGGCGAAGTCGCCTACGTGAGCGGGCGCATCCTAGCGCCGGACGGCACACCCATTCGCAATGCGCTCGTGGAGATTTGGCAGTGCGATTCGAGCGGGGTATACCTCCACAGCAAAAGCGGCGGTGCGGTCGAGAAGAAGGACAAAAATTTCCAGGGATTCGGCCGCTTTCTCACGGGCAATAGCGGCGAGTACCTCTTCCGCACCATCAAGCCAGTGCCTTACACGGGCCGCACCCCGCACATTCACTTCGGCGTCAAAATGAAAGGCCACGAGATGTGGACAACCCAGTGCTACATCAAAGGCCACCCGCAGAATGAAAAGGACGGCATCTGGAAGAGCGTTCGCGACGAAAAGCTCCGCGATGCCATCACTCCGGAATTCGCCCCGCTCCCTGGAGCAAAGGCCGGGGAACTCGCCGCAAAATTCGACATCATCCCGGGCATCACGCCCAAAGCCTGAGCCTTCAGCACATCGCCATGAAAACCGCACTCTCCGCACTCTTCACCCTCGTGGGCATCGCTACCACCCAGGCCGCAGACTGGCCGCGCTGGCGCGGGCCCGATGGCAACGGCGTCGCTCCCGATGCCAATCCGCCCAGCAAATGGAGCGAGACGGAGAACATCAAATGGAAGGTGAAAATCCCCGGTCGCGGAAGCGCCACCCCCATTGTGCTGGGGGATAAGGTTTTTGTGGTCTCCGCGATCCCCGTCGAGGGCAAGGCTCCAGCACCCGAGACACCCGCGCCAAAGCCTCCCGGCACCGCACTCAACGACACCGACCGCTTGCTCGCAGCGACAGGCAACTTGCTCGTGCAGGCTCCGCCACCACCGCCAGCAGCAGGTGAGGAACCTCGCCGCCGTCGTCCCGGCGGAGGAGGCGGCGGTGGCCGTGCCGAGGCACCTTCATCGGCACAGCGCTTCGTAGTGATGGCTCTCGACCGCAATACCGGCAAGACCATCTGGGAAAAGACCGCGCGCGAGCAGGTGCCTCACGAGGGGCATCATCGCGACGGCACGTTCGCCTCTGGTTCACCCGTGACGGATGGCGAGCACCTCTACGTTTCCTTCGGCTCCTTCGGCCTCTACTGCTACGATCTCAAGGGGGAACTAAAATGGGAGAAAGACCTCGGCGACATGCGCACCCGCAACGCCTTCGGCGAAGGCAGCTCCCCCGTGGTGCATGGCGACACCCTGGTCATCAACTGGGACCACGAGGGCGACGACTTTATCGTGGCATTCGACAAGCGCACCGGCAAGGAACTGTGGCGCAAGCAGCGCGACGAGCCCACCAACTGGAGCACTCCCGTCGTTCTCGAGCACGAGGGCAGAACGCAACTCATCGTGAGCGCCACAAACAAAATCCGCAGCTACGACCTGAAGACAGGTGACCAATTCTGGGAGTGCGGTGGCATGACCACCAATGTCATCCCCACACCCGTCTCCGGTTTCGGAATGGTCTACGCCATCAGCGGCTTCCGTGGTGCATCCCTGCTCGCAATCAAGCTCGGCGCGAAAGGCACCATCGACAACACCGACGCTATCGCCTGGAAGCATGGCAAGAGCACGCCTTACGTCCCGTCGCCTGTGCTCGCCGGTGAGCGTCTGTATTTCTTCTCCGGCAATACCGGCGTCCTGTCCTGCTTCAATGCGAAGACCGGCCAGCCCTACTACGAGGCGACCCGCGTGAACGATCTCGGCGGCGGTGTCTACGCCTCGCCAGTCGCCGTTGCCGACCGTGTCTTCCTCACAGGCCGCGATGGAAAATCCGTGGTCATCAAAAACGCCGACGCCTTCGAGGTGCTCGCCTCCAACAAGCTCGACGACCGCATCGACGCCTCACCCGCCATCTCAGGCCGCGACATGTTCATGCGCGGCAGCGAACACCTCTACTGCATCGCCGAACCCGCCAAATAACGCGCCTCGGGCTCCCTTGCGCGACCTCGCAAAATCTGCCAGCACCAGCTCAAAAGTAGGGCAACTGAAACGAGCTAACGATTGCCACATAGTGTTCCTCTGCAAGCAAACAACGGTTGGATCGGAGACTATGCAGGTCACTCAAGAAGTGATCCGTTGCGAGCGAAGTGTAATTGGGTAGCGCGGGCGCCCCGCCCGCAGCCAGAGGCGCCCCGCCTCTGGCATCGCGGCGAGACACCGCCCACCTCCAAATGGGTTTACCCCGCCCACTTTAAATCACATTCCACCGCAGCACTTTAAAAATGGGAGCTTCCAGCACTGATTCGAGCAGTGCCAGAAAGCTTGCCGCCGGCAGCCCGCAGGGCGAGCGAAGCCGAGGCATAGATCCCGTCCGAATTCAAAGCATTGGAATCGCCTTAATCATTCCCACCATCCTCACGCCCTAAACAAAGCCCCCATCTTCTTCCCAAGCACCTTGCTCGCGATACCAATCGTCAGCCCTAGGAAACACATCGCCCACACGCCAAGCGCTGCCGCGAGGAACTTCCCATCCCCGATCATATTGAACAACTCATAGATCGCCTTGGTAATCGGAAAGTCCCCCTGCTTCTGTGCCAGGATCAGCGAATCGCTCACCTCCAGCATCGCAAAGCTGAAAGCCAGCAACCCACCCGCGAGCACATTCGCTGCAATGAGCGGGAAGGTGATCCGCCGCAACGTGCGCACCGGCGTACAGCCCAGGTTCTGCGCCGCCTCTTCCAGCGTCTCGCTCGTCTGTTGCAACCCGGCCACAGCACTCCGCACCACATAAGGCAGCCGCCGCACCGCATAGGCGATCACCAGCAGCATGGTCGGGTCCTTCCCCGGGTTCAGCGCCTCAAAGAAGCTCCCCGGCTGCGTCATGCCCAGGTATCCAAACGCCAGCACCAGCCCCGGCACCGCGAGTGGCAGCATTGCGAAGGCATCCAGCAGCCAGCGCCCCGGCAGCGTGGTGCGCACGATCACATAGGCAATGGCCAGCCCCAGCACGATGTCGAACGCCACGCTCAGCGAGGCATACTTGAGCGAATTCATGATGCTCGGCACCGTGAGATAGTGCCCCAGAGCCGACTCGTAGTGCTTCGTGGTAAAAGTCCGCGGGAGGATGGTCCCGTACCAGTCGTCCGCAAAGCTCTCGAGCACTACGCCGATGTGCGGCAGCAGCGCGATGAGCGTAACCCCTGCAAATCCCAGCGTGCAAAGCCACCCGTTCATGCCGCGCAGCGTGCGTGGCCCGCCCGCCGTCGTGGCCTTGGCCATCATGGCGTGCTGGCTGCGCCCAAAGAAAAACTTGCTGGCCAAATACAACACGAGCGTGGCCACGAGCATCACCGCCACCAGCGCAAAGGGCATCGGATTACCCGAGATTTCCTTGATGCTCTGGAAAATCTGCACGCTCGCCACCCGCGAGTAATCAAACACCAGCGGCGTTCCCAGCTCCGTGAACGCGAAGATAAAAACAATCGTCCCGCCGGCAAACACCCCCGGCATAATGAGCGGAAGCGTGATGCGCCGGAAGCGCCGGAACCCCGTGCATCCGAGGTTCGACGCTGCCTCCTCCATCGCAGGATCCACATTGGCCAGCGCCGCCGAGAGATTCAGAAACAGGATGGGATAAAGGTTCAGCGCCTGCACGATCACGACACCCCAAAACTGCCCATTGCCCAGCCAGTCGATGGTCTGACCCTGTTCCAGCAGACCGACCTGCTGCAGCAACGCATTGAACGCCCCATACTGCCCAAACATCTGCCGAAGCCCGATCGCGCCCACAAAGGGAGGCAGGATCATCGGCACCAGCACCACTGCGCTCAGTGCCTTCTTTCCAGGAAAATCGAACCGATCCGAAACCAGCGCCAGCGGCAGCGCGAGGATCACCGTCACCGCCGTGGTCGCCAGTGCGAGCATGAAGGAATTCCACAGCGCCTCGGTGTAGACGGGGTTTTTGAACACCTCCGCCACATACGCCATCGTGAAGCTCCCATTCGCGTCGAAGAAAGCGCGCTGTACCGTGATCATCAGCGGCCAGGCAAAAAACAAGCCCAGCAAGACAAGTGTCACGGCCCAGACAGTCCAGGCGAGTGGTTTCGACATTGAGCGCCTTTAGCGGGCCAGAAACAAAACGTCCAACACTCAACGCAGGAACCTTGCATTCCCTTTCCCAATCAGCGCCTTCGACCCGCAATCCGTCTCACCTCTCCACTTATCACGTCTCACTTCTCCACCAGCGTCACCCCCGCAGTCCGAAAATCCTCCGGAATCGGCGCCACAAAATTCATCCTCTTTCCAGTCCTCGGATGCGTGAACCCCAGCTTCCACGCGTGCAGCATCTGCCGGGGAAAAGTCCCCCTCTTCCCGTAAACCTCATCGCCGAGCAGTGGATGCCCCAGGTGCTTCAAGTGCACGCGGATCTGGTGCGTGCGCCCCGTGTGCAGCGTGCACTCCACGAGACTGCCGAGCGGCACCTCCGAGAGCACCCTCCAGCCCGTGCGCGCATCCCGGCCCTTGCCAAATTCCAGCACCGTCATCTTTTGCCGGTGTACCGCGTGACGCCCGATTTGTGTCTCCACCATTCCCTGCTTTTTCGCAAATCGGCCGCTCGCCAGCGCTAGGTAGATTTTCTCCACCTCCCTCCCGGCAAATTGCTTCGCGAGCGACTGGTGCGCGGCATCGTTCTTTGCCGCCACGATGCAGCCGCTCGTTCCCTTGTCCAGACGGTGGACGATTCCCGGCCGCTCAATCCCGCCAATGCCGCTCAGCGCGCCGCACCGATGCAGCAGCGCATTCACCATCGTGCCGCTCGCGTGTCCGGCTGCCGGGTGCACCACCATGCCCGCCGCCTTGTTGAGCACGATGAGGTCTTCATCCTCAAAGAGCACGTCGAGCGCGATTTCCTCGGCAACATTTCCACTGGGTGCGGGTCGCGGCTCAAAGAGCGCGATGCGGTCTCCCAGCTTCAGCTTCGCATTGGGTCGTGTCGCCACGTCGTTGAGCATCACATGCCCATCCTTCACCAGCGCCTGCAATCGCGAGCGCGAAAGCTCGGGCACCTGCTCGGCCAGAAAGAGGTCGAGGCGTGAGCCCACGTCAGTGGTTTCAATAAGGAATTCGCGAGTGATCATTTTACAGGTGCCAGTTTCGCGCTTTCCGCGGCACGCGCGACGAGTGCCTGTACACGCGACGACGCGCGCTTGAAGTGAAAGAGCAGCAGCAAAAGCAGCGCGGCACAAACAGCAAGCACTCCCCACCACAGGGACGGATACGGTGAAAGGAAAATCTGCCCGAGCAGCAACATTACGACCCCCGCCAGGCAGAGCACGCTGGGCAGGGTGAGCCGGGGCGAGGTGCGCACCCGCGTGAGGCATTTCCCGCGCCCGTGGTCATCCGTGACCGTGTGAATCGCGACGCCAAACCACACGCTGGGATAAATCAGCGCATCCCAGTGCCCCCAGCCCGAATCGGAACGATGCCGCCATCCCTCCACCTGCAACAGGCGGAAAAGCTCCACCAGCAATCCATCGCGCCCCGCGCCACTCTCGCTCCAAAACGAAAGAGCCCGCGCCTTACCATCGTCACTCTCACTCTCTGAAGCTTTCGAGACCGGCGGAAAGAGCCGCACTTTCCACCGTGCCCACCCGCGCACAACGGGCTGTAGGAATGCCAGCAAGGCGACCAGGATGCGCGCCCGCACCGTGTCGTGCCGCAGTTCCACGTGTGCCGCCGCCATCCAGCTCAGGGCCACGGCGAGTGGCCCCAGCACCATCAGCACCGGCAGCACGCGCAGCCAGTAAAGGGGGATACTCAGTGCGGTAACGGTCAGCGTGAGCGCCAGCCACTCGATGCTCCCCATGTATGCCGCGACGTGTGAAATCGGCGCGGGATACATCGACTGGAACAGCCCCTGCCCGAGTGCCCCATGATACACCACTGGCTGGCTAAACCACCACGAGAGCCTCGGCGCTCCATAGATCGCCCCGCGCCATTTTGCAGAGCCCACCGCCGTGAAAAAAATCGGGTGCTTGAACCGCAGCAGCGCCTCCGCCTCTCCGTAGCCCGACTGCTGCGAAAGAAAACATTCCACCGTGCATCGGCGGTGATGCCACACCAGTGCGCCGGGCGAAAACGCAATCGCCCCGCCCATCGCCTGGATGCGCCAGCAAAAGTCCACATCGTCGCCCGCGCGCCGGAATGCCGGGTCAAACCCCTGCACCGCATCGAAGGCCCATCGCCAGAACGCCATGTTGCACCCCGGGATGTGCTCCGCGATCGTATCCGTGAGCAGCACATGCGTGGGCCCGCCGGGACTCGCCGCCACCGCAGCCTGCGTCATCCCCGCGGCGGGTGGGGGAATATTTGGCCCGCCCACCCCCGCAAAGTCCCCATTCAGTAAAGTCGCCACGAGGTGATACACCCAGTCGGCATCCGGCTCGCAGTCCGCATCGGTATAGGCGAGAACCTCCCCGCTGGCCACCTGCGCGCCCGTGTTGCGCGCCGCGGAAAGACCGAGGTTTTCCCCGTGAGTCACAATCTTCGCGGGATGCCCCACCAGATTCGCATCCCATTTCTCCAAAATCTGCCGCGTGTCGTCTGTCGAGCCATCATCCACCACCACGAGTTCCACATCCGCGTAGCGCAGCCCATCCAGCGCCCGCAGGCAGCCAGGCAGCGTGGAGCCCGCATTGTAGGCGCACACAATCACGCTCACCCTCGGAGTGCGAGGGAGCGGTGCATGGGCGGCAGGAGAGGGGGGCGCGGTGAGCAGCGGACGCAGCGCCGCGCACGCCTGCTTCGGCGCACGCTCCACGGTCACGAGCCCAAATTTCCAGTCCTCCACCAATTGCCCTCCATTGTACCACTCGTCCGTCCACGAAAACAAAATCGTCCCCGCTCCGCCGGAGCGCATCGTCTCCTCGTGCTGCCAGGCCAGCGTCTCCGCCTGCTGCGCCTCGCCGTTCCGCTGCGTATCCAGCCCAAATTCCCCGATGAGCAACGGACGCCCATCCGCCAGATTATGCAACCGTGCGAGATAGCGCGCATAGTCCGCACGCCGCTCCAGGAAGACATTGAATGTGAGAAAGTCCGCGTTGCGCGGGATGAGATATTCCGTCGGCGGAAAACTCGCATAGCTCGCCAGTGAGCGCGGATCCTCGTCGTGTACCGCATCGATCAGCCGTTCCAGAAATGCGCGCACCTTGCCCGCGCCGGCCCAGCGCACCACGTTTGCCGCTATCTCCGTTCCCACCATCCACCCAAACATCGCCGGATGCCCCGCGCAGCCCGCCACGGCTTTCCTCAGGTTGCGCTCCGCAGTGCGCCGCGCCGACCACGAATGCAGCGTATCCGTATGTTGCGCCCACGGCACCGCCGCCAGCACCCGCAGGCCATGCGCCACCGCCGCATCCAGCAGCCATCGCGCGGGGGGATGATACACCCGCACCAGATTCAGCCCCAGTTCGCGCATTTGCACAAAATCGCGCTCCACCACTTCGCGCCCCGCCATCTGCTCTCCATCGGGCCCGGGGGGGAATGGCCCATAGGTCACTCCCTGTGCAAACCACTTGCCCGCGCCGTCGTGGAAAAATTTTCCACGAGCGCGGATGGGGGGCAGTTGGGCGGATGAATCAGACATCGGCCCCTGCCTGCTAACGTTGTCGAGAGTGGCGTGCAAGTCGCTGGCTCGTGTTTACAGATAAAACCGTGCGCAGTTCCCGCCAAAAATCGCGCTACGCTCCGCGGGGGAAACCTGCTCCGTGTAGGCCTGAATCACCCGAAACGCCCGCTCGTAGCTCCCGGCGAGCAGGCACACCGGCCAGTCGCTTCCCCACATGAGCCGTTCCGGACCAAAAGCCTCAAACACAATGTCCAGGTAGGGCCGCAGATCCTCCGCTTTCCAGTGCT
>JAYUWZ010000325.1:0-1820 GCA_043753265.1 Verrucomicrobiaceae bacterium | reverse complement strand
CCGCAGCCGGAGCCGGTGTGCGCGTGAACCTAGCCGACCCCTGGCACACCTTGCGGGGGATCCGCCTAGGGTGTGTGCAATATCTGAATTCCCGCCCTCTTATCCACGCCTACGACGGCCCGGTGGAGTTTGCGCATCCCTCAGACCTCGCCCGCATGCTCGCAGCCGGAAAGCTCGACGCCGCGCTGGTGCCTGTCTTTGAGACGCTCCGCGACCCGCACTACGTCCTGGTGGACGACGCCGCCGTGGCCTGCGACGGCCCGGTCTACAGCGTCTTCCTGGCCTATCGTGGTGAGCTAAAAGACATCCAGGCCGTGGCACTGGATCCGGCGTCGCTCACGTCTGCGAATCTTCTGCGGGTGCTGCTCGCCGAGTTTCACGGGCTGCGCCCGGTCTTCGGGGCCGAGGGCGATGCGCAATTGCTGATCGGCAACCAGGCCATCGAGTTTCGTCTGGAGGCCTCGGATGAGTGGAAAATCCTCGACCTCGGCGAGGAGTGGAAACGCTGCACCGGGCTGCCATTCGTCTTCGCGGTATGGGCGCTGCGAGAAGATTTGGACAACGCCCCCGAGGTGGCAGCCACACTGAGAGCGCTGAAGTCTGCCGGCCTTGCGAAGGTCGACGAAATTGTGGACGCGGCCCTCCTGGGGACTGCGGAACTCCGCCGCGAATACCTCACGAGGCACATTCGATTTGATGTCGGTGCGCCGGGGCGCGAAGCGGTGGAGCTTTACCGCAGCATGCTCGCCAAGCATGGGCGGATTGAATCCGCGGAGCCGCCACTGAGGTGGGTGTAGGAGAGAGTAGCACGGACGTCCCGTCCGTAGTGTTCGGCATGAGAATTGAGAGAATGGCAGTCATGCCGAGTTTACATTAGCCACCCAGTGTAACTTGTACAAGGCAGGAGGGTTGATAGAAGGGGTTGATTGAGCAAGGAACCAACGAAGACAGGCCGAAAAAACGGGGTTGTGGATTTTTCTGAAGGCAATTCTTCCAGTGGTACCTCATATAACTCAAAGCTCCAGCGCTGGTCTCGCGCCTGGAAACCATTCAGTATGCTGGTCACCCTTGCGGCCAAGATACGTCACGCGTTGCCCGCGCAGAAATGCAAAGTAACCCTGCACGCCCGCAGCCATCGCGCGGCGTGTGAAATCGCGGAACTTTTGACCGTTGCGCTGGCTGTCGAGAATCGCTGCTTTCAAGGCATCGATATCCCACTCCGGGGAAATGGCGGGCAGATCTTCAAAGAGGATAGGCGTGATCACCGCGTCACCCTCAGCGCTGTAAAACGTCGTCCGCAGGCACGCGTAATCGACGTGGTAATATTCCACGCCCGCGGCAATGAGGTTGCTGACAATCTCAGGAAAAGGCAGCGTCCCGGCGAGGGTCGCACGCGCGGCCTCGGTGATTAGTTTGGCATTCATTTCGATGGTTGGATGTTCGGATCAGCCCTTAATTAATCCTAGAAACGGGAATGGGATGTCACGCAAAGGCGCAAAGCCGCAAAGGAAAGCATTTCCAAATCGAGGCACCCTCACCGAAGTTGCGCCGTCAGGCCGGGGACCTGAGCGCTGGCGGACTGGAAGTCCGCGCTACTTTGCGCCGACTTCCACGCAGGCGGCTTCCTTGGTGCTGCGCACGAAGGCGTGGCCGTTGCTGACGACGGGGGTGGTCCAGCATTTGCCGGAGATGACCTTTGCGCGGGCGAGCTCGGTATAGGCATCCGGCTTTGCGGCAAAGACCACGAGTTCACCCGAGTCGCTCAGGGCGAGGACGTTTCCGCCTGCGGTCAGCACGACCTGGCCAGGGCCAAAGCCGTC
>JAYUWZ010000324.1:0-4153 GCA_043753265.1 Verrucomicrobiaceae bacterium | reverse complement strand
ATACGATCCTATCTCCGGCGAAAACACCGATGGCCATGAGGGCAAAGATCGCCGCGTGGATTTTCACTGGAGGTATTGGTATTCTTAAACTTCGCCGCGCGCAATGCGTGCGTATCCGTTTAGCCTTTCGAAGTCTTAGTCACAGTTCAGTACTACTTTCCCCGTGTGGCCATTTGCCATCACGAGTTCGTGAGCGCGGGGGGCTTCGGCGAGGGGGACTTGCTGTGCGATGAGCGGTGAGAGCGTGCCGGATTCCAGACCGCCGTGGACGGCTTTCCATGTCTCGGCGATTTCGGCCGGGGTTGCGTTGAAAAGGAACACGCCGCGAATGTCTGCCTCGCGGGCCATTGCGTCACGGGGGTTGATTTCCACGGGACCGCGGCTGCCGACGACTGCGACACGTCCGCCTTTTGCGAGCATGGTGAGATCGGTGGAGAGGTTCACGTTTGCGAGCATCTCGACGATCAAATTCACGCCTCCCGTTTTTTGCATCACCTCCGCAGCCATGTCAGGCGAGTGGTGGTCGAGCACTTCCGCGCCGAGAGTGGCGAGTACCGCGCGCCCCGCCTCGCTGCCGCCAGTGGCGAGTACGCGTAGGCCGGACATGAGCGCAATCTGCACCGTTGCGATGCCGGTGCCGCCGGTCGCACCGTGCACCAGCACCGTCTCCCCGGGCCGCGCGCCACCACGGTGAAAGAGCGCACGATAGGCCGTGCCAAAGGGTACGCCGAGGGCAGCGCCCTGAGCGAAGGATACGCGCTCCGGCAGCGGATGAATCTGAGAGGAGTTGCACAGTGCCGCCTCTGCGTAAGTGCCGGTGAGGCTGCCGCTCACCCATACGCGGGCGCCTTCCTTGATCCACTCGGCCGCCCCCAATCCGACGGCGAGGACGGTGCCGGCACCATCGTTCCCCGGTGTGCATGGGAGCTGGGGTAGCCGTCCGTACTGGCCCGAGCGGATGTAGGCCTCCACGGGATTCACCCCTGCGGTGGCAAGGCGCACGAGCACCTGCCCGGGACCGGCCAGGAGACGGGGGACTTCATCGAGTTGCAACACTTCGGGGCCGCCAAAGGCGTGGACGCGGATCGCTTTCATAAGCATGAGATTTTGACAGGGAGGCAGTCCTCGTCCATCCGTTTGGCAACATGAGCGAAGATTCCTGCTGCCAAAACCACGATCACGACCACGGACATGATCACGAGCATTCGCACGCCCCGTCGAAAAATGGCTTGGAGAATCCCGCCGTGCTCGACGCACTGGGCCGCGACCCGGAGACGGGCGAACTCGTGCTGGTGATGCTGGAGCAGCGCCCGTGGAGCGGTGGGGAAGACCAGCTCATCCAGCTCCAGGAAAAGCTGAACGCCTACCTGAGCTTCGTGCTCGATGGCGAGATGGCGGAACAGCTCCCGGATTTCGCGGGTGCGAAAGTGCGCATCCAACTGGCGTGCGCGGAACAGCCGCCGGAGCCGGTCATCGATTTGCTTGGCAAGGTACGTGAGCAGATCGCATTTCAGGGAATCGGGCTGGAGGTATCCGGCCTCGCGGGTGGTGGTGGCGGCGGGTGTGGCTCGGGGTGCGGCTGCCAGTAGGCCAGAGGTCGACGTGAGACGTGGAGAGGTGAAAAGTGAGACTCGGCGCGCTTTGAAAACGGTCAAGGCGCTGTGAGGAGGTGCGGCTTTGGCACTTCTCACCTCTCCACTTCTCAACCTCTCGCGTCGTAGCTCACTTGACTAGATGCTGGAACTTTGCCCCATCGAGCCGGTAGGAGCCGGGGCCTCCGAATCGGGCTTCGGGTTGCATGCCCGTGATCGTCTTTCCCTCGATGCGGAGCTGGTGAGAGCCTGCTGCGAGATGCACGGGGACGAATGACCATTCGCTGCCACCGGGCCATTGCTGGGGCTTGCCGTCCACGATGACACGCAGATCGCTTACCCCGCGGATTTGGAATTGATACATGTCCTGCGCGGGCACATTGAACCATGCATCGATGGCGAATACCGCGCCAGGCGCGACGCCGGCCTTTGCGAGCCAGTCGCCCTCGGCTTTCTCCACGATGGCGGCCACCCCGCCCTCGGGCGTTACGGTGAAACCCTTTGCCAGCGGCCCTCCGGGCTCGCGCGATGCGAGCGCCGGCGGGGGTATGATGCGGAGTGCGATGGGGTCTGCCCATACCTCGCGTCCGCCTTCCATGATTGCTACAGGCTGCACGGTCACCGGGCCCTGGCCGAGCGCGCGAGGGTCGATAGTGGTACTGCCTTTTGGGCCTGCAAATTTTGCGATGTCGCCCGAGCGATAGCGCAGCACGAACTCCTTGGCACCATCCGCAGCGGCCTGGATTTCGAGGGGTTTGTCCCACGCCCACTCGCCGCTGGGCGCGGTGATGGTGAGCTTGTCGGCATGGTTCTGAAATTTCACCGGGACGGAAAACTCCGACTGTGAGGCGATGGCGTCGCTGCGATTGCCCACGATGGTGAGCGTGTGCGCGCCATCGGCAAAGCGCGCGGTGTCGATCACGAATGCATTGCCCGGTTTGCCTGCGGCGATGCGGCGGCCGTCGAGATTCAGCGAGAAGCTGCCGACTGCACCATCGTCGGTCTCCGCGCTGGGCGCAAAGGCCGAGACCTTCGTCAGCACCACGCCGGGCACCAGGCCCTTGGCATTCACTACGAAACGTTTTTTCCACGGCGCGCAGAGTGCATCGCCCACGATGAGCAACTGGTATGGCCCCGCGAGGCTCTGGTAAAACGACTCCGCAAGGGTGCAACCCTGCGCGTAATGCCAGTGGAGAAAAGGCGTGGGAAACTTTGCCTGCAAGGCGTAGGGCTCCACCACGGTGCCGCTCGCCCCCGCTGCGCCGTAGCGGATGAACTCGGTGAGTGGCGTCTGCGGATCGCCCTCGCGCATCATGCCGCCGCAGCTTGTGAAGTGCTCGCAGATGGCTCCCGGCAGGATGGTGCTGCCGGAGCTGGGCCACTGGAAATCGGACGCGCCCACGGTGGCGCCGGCCACATCCTTTTTGTTGGCGGGCAGTATGCCTTTCTCAATGGATGCAGATACGCCAAGCGCCTTGATCTTTTCGGCAGCCTGCGCAAAGCCCCACTCGCGCGTGGTCGAGCGCACATCGCCATTCTCCATGTAATAGACGGTGCCGGCTGGCTTCGTGCCGTCGGCCGCGATGCTGCGTTTCAGTGAGGCGAGTGCCTCCGCCACGGAATTGCCGCGCCCGCTCGTACACGCGAGCATCGTGGAAAGCAGGTAGCGCACGCCTTTATCCGGTGGCACGAGGTTGCCGCCCGGCTGCCATGCGGCGGCTCCGCGAAAGCCACCGGACGGGGCGTGCTCAAATTTCACCTCGCGCGCCAGCGCGGCGAGAGCCTTGAAATCTTCGCGGCCACTGATGCCCTTCAAATCGGCATCGTTTTGTGCGTGGCGCATATCCCACCACCCGGCTTGGACGGCCTCGCGCAACACCGCCACCGCTTGGTCGCCCTCGCCCAGCAACGAATGCACGCAGGCGAGATTGTAGAGGAGTTCGGTGTGCTTGGAATGCATCACCTTGAGCCCTCGCAAGGTGTCGAGTACCGGGCGGAGTGCCTGCTCCCCTCCCACCGCTGCTGGATTCTTTGCACGCTCCGCGGCTGCCTTCTGGAGTTCGGCCAGCGCGGCGGCGTACTGCTTTTGCTCAGATTCCGGCCATGGTCCATCGGCTACCACCTGCGCGCGGCTGCGATGGTAGAAATTCGCATTGAGCCCGAGGTAGGCGGTGTTTTTCGCGAGGGTGAGCTGGTAGAAGAAAGTGAGCCCGTTGATGGATGCAGGCTGCGTGATCACTTTGGGAAACTGCTTGCCCGCGGTATCCGCGCTCACCTCGATGGCAGTGGGGAGGTCTGCACTATACAGCAGGTAATCAATCTGCCCTGCGAGCCCGCGGGCTTCCGCGGATTTCAAGGCAGGCTGCAGGATGCGATCGCGAAAGTCCTGCACACCGAGCGTCTCAAATGAGGGAAGGTTCCGGATCTCGACGATATTTCCCGGCGGAATGCCGCGCGCCGCCGCGTATTCATTTGCGATGTAAGTGGAGGCCCAACTGTCGGCATTCACCACGAGAAGGACATTCTCCGCCCCGCTGGCTGTGAGAGCAAATCCGAGAAAA
>JAYUWZ010000323.1:0-1821 GCA_043753265.1 Verrucomicrobiaceae bacterium | reverse complement strand
CAGGAAACCTTTTCATCACAGAGAAGTGCACTCCTATTTCGCCCTCTCGTTTCAAAGGGACGCATGACCGTGGATTGGCCATACCGCACGGAGCGAACTCCGCCATGCCGCAGAGCGGCAGCAAGCTGCCGCACTCCAGATCCGCGCCCCAGCTTCTGAGCGAGTGGGCTTATCCAAGCGCATTCACCTATAGATATGTCCTAGTTTCCCACCATCCAAATGCTCCGTGACACCATCGCCCGGATGGTCTATATTTCCACCATGGAAAACGGAGGGGGGACAGTTGAGGTGGCGAGGAACCAAGTGTATGGCTTACATAGGAAAGAAACATATTCTTTCCTGTGCCGCGCTCGCCCCGCAAAACGCACGAAACGCGCAATGCGCAACAACTGCAACAACCCGCCGCCAGCCAGGTTCGCGTCCTCCGATCTTTACACATTTCGCTATTTACGAACCACCGCTCTTGGACGACACCTTATAAAGTCGCCCTTGGGTGGCCATTCCGTCAGCCCACCCACCCCCGGACTTCCTTCCTTGTTACAGTCACCGTCATGAATACCCGTCGCTCCCTGCGAATCATCCTCGCCACCGGCATCGCCGCCCTCCTGTCGCACCCTGCCGCCGCGACCACCTATACCTTCACAGGCCCCGGCGCGGGCACGGCAACGAATCCCATCTCGGGGGCATTCAGCGTGGCCGACTCGTGGCTTGGCGACGTTCTTCCAACGTTCGACTCAACGGCCGACCTCTCGTTTAATTTTACTGCGGGCACCGCCACTGCCGTGACCGCCAATAACGACCTCGGCGTCATTTCGCTCAACAGCATCGCTGTCCAAAACACCAAGGCAGCCATCACCATCACCGGGGGCACGCTCAATTTATTCAGGACGCCGGCACGCTGGATAATCCCACTCTCACCAACAACACTGGGAGCAACCAGGCGTTCCTGATCAACAGCCTCATCACGCTCGGGGCAGATATGACGATGGCCAACAATGGCACCGGGCAGATCCAGATTGGAAACTCCGGTACGGCCAACGCGGGTAACATCAATCTGGGCTCCTTCACTCTCACCCTCACGGACACCGCAGGCTCCAGCGCATTCCAGTTTGGCCAGGGTGCCGGCAGCAACCGGGGGATAATCTCGGGTACCGGCAGCATCGTGCAGACGCTGGCGAATGCCGGTGCCACGAACGCACTCTTTGGTGCGAGCACTTTCAGCGGTGGCTTGGTTCTGAACAGCGGCATCCTTGTCCTTGGAACCAATTCCACGGGAACTGTAGGAGCCGTGACGAGTGGTTCTTTCGGGACGGGGCTGGTGACCATTAACGGTGGAACGATTCGCACCACCAATCTCGGCACCCGGACTTTCCTGAACGATGTGCTGCTGAACGGAAACTTCACCATCGGTGACGGCACGACCACAGGAACCATCATGGGCGGAAATGTGACGCTGGCAGGCAGCCGCACCATCACCGTGACAGGCGGCGGTGCCTCTACAAACCTCGCGGATCGCCATATGATCACAGGGGTGATCAACGACGGCGGCAATGCCTTCAACTTCACCAAGACCGGCGCGGGCACCCTTATTCTGGGTGGCGCCAATACCTATAGTGGCACAACCAGTGTCACCAACGGCGCGCTCCTTGTCTCCGCCAATGCCCCCGCAGGCGCGGCGGGCGCGCTGGGCAATGCCACCAGTGCCATCTCGCTGGGGGGCGCTGGCGCTGCCGCTGGAAACTTCATTTCTCTGCTGGTCGGCGTGCCCGGCACCACGCCCGGCGCAAGCACCATCACCGTGGGGCGCGACATCACGGTGGG
>JAYUWZ010000322.1:0-1821 GCA_043753265.1 Verrucomicrobiaceae bacterium | reverse complement strand
GGGAGCGCGACCTGAAGGCAGCCGCAGAGCGGAAAATCACCACGGTGTTTTTTGAATCCCCCCATCGCATTGCGAAAACCCTCGCTGCTTCGGTGGCGATCATGGGCGACCGCTTGCTCTGCGTCTCACGCGAACTCACAAAGACATTTGAGGAATTCCGGCGCGGCACTGCCGCGGAGCTCCTTGCCCACTACACGGCGCACCCGGCAAAGGGTGAGATCGTTTTGGTTGTTTCGAATGTAAAGTAGGTTGTGTAGCGAGAGGTTCACGCCGCCAGCGCCTGGAGCAAATAGCCTAGTTCCTCGTCCACATCCTCTCCCTCGTCCTGCATGGAGGCCACTTCTTCCCGCAGTGCGTCGCGGAATCGTTCGCGCAGGCGGTGTACGGCCACCTTTACCGCACTGGCACTGGTCCCCAGTGCAGCTGCGTCGCGAGCGTAATCTGCTTCGCCTGTCTCGGTGAGGTAATGCTGGAGCCGCTCAAAGTCCGCTTTTTTTCCCCGCTTCGTATACTCACCCGACAACCGTGAAATCGCCATGCCGAGCAGCGTCAGCGCCCATTGCCGATCGTAAAATGCCTCTGGAGTACTCGCGTGGGTTTCCTCGGCGAGATACGATTCCTCGCCAGCGATTGCATCGAATGACACCAGACGGTTCGCACCGCGTTGCTGTGCACTCGCCTTGTCGTAGAGATCGCGCGAGTAGCGGCGGAACGCCGTGAGCAGAAATGTGCGGAGCCGGCCTTTCGCCTCGTCCGCGCGCTCGAACAAACGCTTGCGTACCACGTCGCTGAAAAATCCCTGCACGGCGTCCTCCGCATCCGCCGGCGAATTGCCCGATCTCCGCGCCCACCCATAGAGTGGGAACCAGTACGCCTTGCAGAGTTCCTCCAGCGCCAGCGAGGCGTCGGGGCCACCACCGCGCACGCGATGTATGAGGCTCCAGCGCGTGGGCAGAAAGGGAGATCGCGAGTCAGGTTCCTGAGGCATCGGGGCGGGAAGTTAGCGGGCGAAGTGTAACCGCGCCAGTGCGTTTCCCAAGAAATGGGTAAGCAATATGAAACTAGTAAGTAAATCCAATCAGGTGGCCTCACACCACAAACCCATCGCCATTCCGATGGCCGCGGAAGTACTCGAAGCGCGCATCGTTCCTGCGGCAATTTTCACGTTTACCGAGGGCGACGGAGACATTGTCACCATCACCACCTCGCGCGGCACCAACGCACTGCTCGCAGCCGCGGTGACTCTCGGAGGAGGCAATGAATTCATCCAGCAGATCGATCTCAACAATGCGGCCTTCGCCGGCAGCGACCTCATTGTTACATCAAAGGTCGGAGGCACCGTGGGCGATGGCTTTGTGAATGTGGGCGAGATATTTGCCTCGGCGCGCGATCTTGGCCGGGTGGTAATCGACGGCGACCTCGGCAGAATCCGCGTGGGCGACGCAGACGCGCTCACCACTGGCATCAAAACGCTTTCCGTTCGCTCACTCGGAAAATTTGATACCGCAACAGGCGCTCCCGATCTGGAGAGTATCATCGAAGGCAACGCCGGCTCGATCGTGATCAAAACGGACCTGCGCGGAGCTAATCTGGAAATCAACTCCCTCGGTCTGGCAAATGCGGGCAGCGTTGGCTCCATCATCATTGGCGGCTCAGTCATTGCCACAGCCGCGAATAGCTCCGGCGCCATTTCAGCAGACGGCCGAATCGGGTTCTTGAGCATTGGAGGGAGCTTGCATGGTGGTGATGGCGTCGAATCCGGATATATCTACGCAGGCGGTGGCGGTGGAACGTTTGTAATCAAGGGATCGATTATCGGCG
>JAYUWZ010000321.1:0-1824 GCA_043753265.1 Verrucomicrobiaceae bacterium | reverse complement strand
GCGCGAAGTCGGTTTTTTCGTCACGAGCGTAAGTGTTCAGGCCTTCTTCGCGGGAGATTGCCTTCACGCCCTCGGGCGATACGCGGAGCTTCGTGTTGGCCTGCTCGTGTGCCCAGCCGTTGGCGGTGATGATGTGGGTGTTGGTCCCTGCAATCACGTCGTAGTCCTTTCGCTTGGTGTGCTCGCGGCGGGGCAGCGGGCGCCACGTGTCGGAGGTCCAGGTGCTTGCGCCTCCCTCGTGCTTCCAGCGGCCCACGCCCTCGTAGCGGGGGCTGTTGTCGGTCTGCGTCACGAGCTGGGTCCAGGTGCCCTTTGCCTGCTCGGCGGTGAGCTCGCGGGTCTTCCAGGTGTTATGGCCCTGGAATTCGTTTACGCGCGTGTCCTCGTAGGTCCAGATCTGGCGCCAGTGGTGGATCACCACGGGACCGGGCGTCACGAGCAGGTGCTGGAGCACGATGCGGCGGGGGGAATCCTCCACCACCATCACGGTCTCGTGGGCGTCCTCGTCGTAGGGTTTGGTGAGCTCGTATCCCGGCTGGAAAGCGAGCGTTTCAGCAAAGTGAAAATCCACTTTGTAGTTCCCCGCCATGGCGAGGATGGCCTTTCGATCCGTCTCCGGGGCCGGGTCAGCGGCAAACGCGGAGAAGGAGCTAAGGGCGTTGATGGTTGTGATCAGCAGCAATGCGGTCTTCTTCATTGGATTGGTTTTACTAGGTAATCGGGATCATCTGCGTCGGCGGCTTGAGCGCTCCAGTATCGCATATCCAGGAGCTGCTTTTCATCTAGCAGTTCTACGTTGCCGCCGAGCATCACGCAGACTGCGCGGCGGGTGTGCCGCAGGTCTACAAATCCGAATTTTTCCGCCGACCCCTTTTCCTCGTAGGGGCCCTTCCAATCGATCTTGTGGGTGCGCGGAGGGGTGAGCAGGTGAAAGCCAGCCTGGGCATCGGCCTGCTGTGCCTCCCCTGATGCTTCGTCCCCGCTGTAATGCGCCGACGCGAAAAGGATGAGACGGCCCGGCTGTGCCACCTGCGCCAGGCGGGTGCTCACAAACTGGCCGTAGTATTTAATGGTTGCCGGAGAGGGAATAAGGCCAATGCGCTCGTTGCCACCCACGTACGTGGCATTGATCCCGAAACTCGGGTAGGCGCTCGCGCGGTAAACATAATCCCCGTGGTCCTTGATGTTGCAGATGGCCTCCTGCTCGTTCACCAGCATGACACCGCGCAACTGGTATTGCAGATAGGGCGCGAGCCGCCACGGGTAGCGCCCTGAGGCCGGGTTGCCGATTTTGCCGCCGCGATCGTCCGTGGCAGTCTCGGAGGCGGAATAGCCCACCATGAAGATACCGTCGCGATCTGTGGATGCCGAGATGTAAGCAGCGCCCATCTGGCGGCCCGCGGAAATCTCCCGCGCCATGGCCCCGGATTTCTTGGTGCGGCTCACGGCGCTGAAAATAAGCGTGGAGATGATGGCGATGATCGCCACCGCCACCAGCAACTCCAGAAGGGTAAAAGCACGGCGTTTCATGAGCGGTTTATGAGTAACGATCCCTCCTGCGCCATGCCCGGGCACTAGCGAGCAACGCGGCACCAATGATGAAAATATTCCCCGCGCTCGGCTCGGGCACGATGGTGTATTCAATCTCCAAATACGGAGCGAGGAAGGGCACTGCCGTTTCGCGGGTGCTGTAGCGGGGAAATCCGCCATCGCCGCCGGTGCCATTGAAGCTGGTGTTATGCAACGAACTCAGCGCAAAGCCGAGTTCTCCTTTATGGAGAGCATCCTGCAGATACCCGAGGACCCCCGCATTACTGAGGTTCA
>JAYUWZ010000320.1:0-4159 GCA_043753265.1 Verrucomicrobiaceae bacterium | reverse complement strand
AAGGCATGAAGACGGCAGACCCTGTGAAAACCTGGGCGCGCACCTTCAGTACCCGCGAGTGCCCGGACACGAAGTTGCCGGTCGAATCGATGCGCTGGGCGAAGGCGTGACTTCCTGGAAGATTGGCAGCGCGTCGGCGTGGGCTGGCACGGTGGGCATTGCTTCCAATGCGATCAATGCCGACGCGGTGACTTTGCCATGTGCGTAGAGTGCAAGATCACCGGAATCGATTTCGACGGCGGATACGCGGAATACATGGTGACACCCTCCGCAAACTCGCGGCGCCGTTCGGCGTGATGTTTTAGGAAGCGCCTATCGGCGGCGGCGGCTCAGGGCGAGCAGGCCGAGCGCCAGCAGTGCGGCGGATGAGGGCTCGGGAATGACGACGAGATTCACCTGTCCCGGGCTGCCGGTATCGACGAATGAGCCTTGATGCAGGGCGAGGAAGCCGGGCTGGAGATTGAGCCCGTTGTCCTGGAGCAGTCCGGAATAGTTGAACAATCGATAGATGCCGCTGCTGAAGCCCGCGAGCTCGGTTACAGCGAGCGTGCCATCGAGGGTCAGGCTCCCGTTGACGGAAATGAGGTCATTTAATCCACCGACCACCCCCGCGGTTTTCAGCTCGAATAGCGATATCGATCCGGCGCCGAGCACGAGGTTGCCCGTGGTGAGCGTGCCAGCGCTTTCTCCGGGGGAAAGGGTCGCGCCGTCTGCGATCGAGGTCGGGCCCGCGGTGCCGATGCCGCCAAGGACCGCCCCGGTGTTCACGGTCAGCGCCGAGCCGGATATATTTCCGGAGACGTGCAATGCACCCGCATTCACCGTGGTCGTTCCCGTGTAAGAGGGAGAGTTGCCACCCAGGCGGAGGGTGCCGCCCCCGGTCTTGACGATCCCGCCGTTCGAGATAATCGCGGGGATGTTGAAGTCTGGTGTGGAAGGGAGGTTGTCGATCACGTTAAACGTGCGCACGCCGCCCCCGAAATTCAGGTTTCCCGAAATGGTCGGGACGTGTCCGCCGGAAACGCTGGTCAGCACATTGCCTGTAACGGTCAGCGTGCCCAGGCCGGTGCCGACGTCTCCACCATTCATGGTCAAGCCCCCGACGGTATCCGAGAAATTGTTGAGGACAAAGCTGGAGAACGTGCCCGTGGTGATGGCGCTCGTATCGGCGATTTGGTCGTTCGCCCGGAGGCGCACCGTGGTGCCGCTGGTGAGGTTGAGCTGGCCCAAAATGGCGTTTTGGCCGGGCGTTTTGGCCAGGTCCAGCGAGCCCGCTTCGACTGAGGTCGTGCCTGTGTAAGTGTTCGCAACTGCCCCAGCCAGGACGAGCGTGCCCGACCCAATTTTCGTGAGGCTGCCATTGGCCACCGAGGCGGAAATGGTGAGGTCGTCCGCGGCGGCTCCTGCTGCCACGTTGATAAAGCGCGTGTCGCCCGCGAGATTGACCAGGCCCTCAATCACAGCACCGGTGGCGGAGGCTTGCGAGGAGACGGTGGCGCCCAGGGTCGCCGTGCCCGCGCCCGTGGTGACGCGCCCGCCCGAGAGCGTGAGCCCGCCGAGCGACTGGTTGAAGCCATTGAGATCCAATAGCCCCGAGAGCTGGACAGTCACGGAGGTCGTGGGCAAAATATTTGCGGCGGCCTCCAGTCGCACGACGTCGGCGCTGGCACCGCCCACGGTATCGCCGATGATTAATGAACTCCCGGAGATCGCCAAGGCGCCACCGGTCTTGGCCAGCAGCACGGTCCCGCCATTGACGGTGGTGCTCCCGGAGTACGTGTTGTTCGCTGCCCCCGAAAGCCGAAGGGTTCCGAGGCCGTTCTTGACGAGCGGCCGTCCGCCCGTGCTCTCCCCGATGGCGCCGGAGAATACCGTGAGGCCCGTGTTGTTGATCGTGATATTGGGGGAGGCCGAGAGGGTCATTGCACCGCTGAGTGTCAGATCCAATGCGCCACCGATGGTGAAATTTCCGCTGGCCGCCACCGCGTTGGTCACCACGCGGGCGGCACCATCGGAGCGAATGGTCCCGGCATTCATCGTGAGCGTCCCGCTGCCGAGGTTGCCGAAAATCGCCAGTTCGCCTTCGTTCACCGTGAGGCCCCCCGCGAAGTCGCTGCTGCCCGATACAAGGCGGAGCGTTCCCGTGCCGATTTTGATGATCGACCCGTTGGTCACGGTCCCGTTTACCGTCAGATCGATGACGCTCGCGGTTTCCGTCACGTCGAACGTCCGGGCTCCTCCGCTCAGGTCCAGGTTGGTCAGGACTTCCGAGAGGCCTGTTCCGCCGGAGGTGAGATTGCCCGCGAGAACGAGGAGCCCGCCCCCGGAGACATCGCCCGTATTCAGCGTGAGTGAGCCAACCGTTTGCGTGAATGTATTCAGCGAAAGCGCGCCGCTGGAATTTACCGTGACGGCCACGCTGGGCAGGATCTGCTCATTCGCAAAAAGGCGCACCACTGCGCTGCCGGTGCCATTTCCAATGGAGACCGGCCCCGCGATGGCCGCGATGCCTGCCGGTTTGCGCAGTTCCAGGATGCCCGCATTCACGGTCGTCGTCCCGGTGTAGGTGTTGGCATTTGTGCCGCCAAATGCCAGGGTGCCGGTGCCGACTTTCGTCAGCCCGCGGGTCCCACCGCTTTGCGAGATGACCCCGGAAAGGGTGGATGCGCCCGTATTCGTCACCGTGATGGTTCGGTCCGCCAGCAATGCGACGGTACCGGTGAGTGTGAGATCGTTGGAGCCGCCGATGGTGAAGTCGCCGGAAAGGCTGGTGGGGTTGGCGATCACACGCGCGGCGGCGTCCGCGCGAATGGAGGTGCCAGCGCCAATCGTAAGCCCCGCGGAGCCCACGGCGGAACCGTTGCCAATGGCAAGCTCGCCCCCGGTGAGCGTGAGTGTTCCCGCAAACGTATTTGCCCCGCTGAGCAGGAGCGTGCCTGCGCCTGTCTTGGTGAGGCTGCCATTGGAAATTACGGCGGAAACGGCGAGGTCGGCGGGCACTCCAGGTTCATCCGCGATATTGTAGGTCTTGGTCGCAGCCGCGAGATTGATGTTTCCGGAGATGGATGACGCGCCGCCCGCCCCTGTGGTGCTCACAGTCCCGGTCGTAAGTGTCCCGGTGCCGGTGGTGATAGTTCCACCCGAGAGGCTCACGGCATCGACTGTGTCGCTGAAGTCATTGAGGTCGAACGTGCCCCCGGTGATAGTAATGTCGCTGGTATTGGCGATCTGGTCGTTCTTCAGCAACCGGACTGTTCCGCTGCCAATGGTGAGGTTTCCCCCAATGGCGTTGATGCCCACCGTCTTGTTGAGTTCGAGCGTCCCCCCATTCACTGTGGTGAGCGTGTGGGTATTCGCGGCGTTGCCGCTGAAGCGCAGCACTCCCCCTGCGGATTTCGTGATGCTCCCATTGCTGATCGCCGAACTGATTTCCAAGTCCGCCGCAGCCGCTCCCTCGTTTACCACGAGGAGACGGGTTCCGCCGTTCAGGTTCAGGTTCGTGAGAAAGATGCGCGAGGAATTTGCGCTCGCCAGGATGGAGACATTGCCCGTGAGGGCAAGCGTGCCGTCGGTGCCCTGCATCGTCCCGCCAGTCATGGTCAGGGTGTTGTTGATCGTGAGCGACGCGTCCCCTCCGGAGAAAGTGCTCCCGTTGAGGACGAGCGAATTGATCGTTTCCGTGGTGGTCGCGAGGAGCCCAAAGGAGCCCGGGGAATTCACCGTTACGGTGCTGGTATTCGCGATCTGCTCATTGAAGGCCACGTTGACGTTGCCTCCATTGATCGCAAGGGCACCGGGAATCTTCACGAATCCATTGTCGTCGGTGGTAAGCCCCAGTTGCAGATTACCCGCCGAAACTGTGGTCGTCCCTGAGTAGGTGTTGTTCGCACCATTGGCCATGATCATCGCCCCGGAGCCCGTTTTGGTGAGCCCGCCGCCACCCGAGACCACTCCAAAGAAACGGACGCTTCCCGAATTTGCATCCACCGTTAGCAAATTGCCGTTGGTGTTCACGTTTCCATTGAAATCCAGCCCGCCAGTGCTGGTGGTATTGAAAGCCTGCGCGGTGCTCAGGACGATGTTGTTCGCGATGTCATGCTCGCTGTTATCCTGGTTTGTAATGCCGCCCGCCCCGACGGTGAGCGTGCTACCCGAGATA
>JAYUWZ010000319.1:0-19646 GCA_043753265.1 Verrucomicrobiaceae bacterium | reverse complement strand
AACGAGCAGCAGCAGCGCGTCGATGGCCTGCTGCGACTCGCGGCCTACGACGGAGGGCGGCTCAAACTTACGATCCCACACCGGCCGCATCTGCGGGTCGTACTGCTGCGCCCAAGCAGGCTGCGGGTCGGGCATTTGCGCGAGAACGAAAAAGTCACCCGTCTTTTTGGCAGCGGCGAGACACCGCGCATCGCCCGTGGCTTCGTGGGGCGAGCAGCAGCGTGGCGAGCGCGTTGCCCGCCACGTTGTCATTCAGGTAGTGTACGCCGCGCCAGTCATTCGGCCACACGCGGGGCCACGTCTCGGGGTAGCTCGCTGGCTTCACCGGAAAATCCTCCTCTTTCATCGGCACCGGATACCGGTCCCAATTATGCCGCCACCCGCCATTCGGTGCCTGCGCTGCGAGCAGGGCATCGACGCAATATTTGATGGCATCCGCGATGCCAGCATCCTTGCCCCCGAGCGCCTTGTTCATACGAAGCAGGAACCGCAGCACCGAGGGAGTCACGTCGTCATCGAGCATCGTCTGGTTGTGCTCGTCGCGCCCCTTCTTGTCCTTGGGCTGGTAATCCTTGTTATCCCGGTAAGCCCGCGCCGCGCGCTTCGCCGGGTCAAATTCGATGGAGTAATACCATCCACCCGATTGCATCTGCCCCTTTGTCAGAGCGGTCGCCGCAGCATGCGCCGCGTCAAGATACCAGCGATCTCCGGTCACCTCAAATGCATCCAGAAACGCCTCACCCACCGCAGGCGTCGCAGGAGGCTGCACCCAGCACATCGATTCCGAAGTCTCACCCTCGCCCTCGCTGAACTTCAGGTCCTTGCTCACCCGCCACATGTAGCCGCCATGATGGCTGCAGCTCTCGCGGAAGAAAGTGGCCGCCTTGCGCATCCCCGCAATCACCTCCGCCCGTGAAGGCTCCGCAGCTGCGGCTGACGCACACAGCGCAAACACGCACACAGCGTGGAGCAGGGACTGGAGGAAAACGGGGAATTTCATAGCGTAAGTTGTGTCCGCTTTGGAGACAGATTGCAATCAACTGGAGAGCGCCGGGGCTCCGGGGCTCCCGCACTCCAGATTGCGTTACGTCCGGGCCGCAGTCGCCGACGCCGTCTCCTTCTCCGCAAGCGTCCCCCGCGTCACCCCGAGCTGGCTCTGCGCGCGAAGTTGGCGCCACAGATCCACGCCATCCTGCCCACCGCCAAGCAACCCCTGGTAGGCGTGGATGACATGTGTAGCCTCCGCCCCATCTTCCTCCAGCAACTCGACGCGATAGTGCCCGAGCCCGGCGTTGCGCAATGATTGGTAAAACCGCGCCCCCGTTTGCGGCACAGCGTTGAACAGCGTATTACGGCAGCCCACGTCGGCCCGCAGCGGATGCTCCACCCCCACGCGATCGCGCAGATGCACGCGATGCTTCTCGCACGGACGACCGCAATCGAGAAAGGACGACCCCTTCGACATGAACGCCGCAAACACACAGTGCTCCATGTGAAACATGGGCACGTGCTGGTGCAGCGTGATCTCGAACCACTCCGGCAGCCCGCCGCCAATCAAGTCGAGCACCTGCTCGATATTCAGATCGTAGCTAATCGCCACGCGCTCCATGCCCTTCCCTATGAAATGCTGCGCAGTCAGCGGATTCGCCACGTTGAGCGAAAAATCGCCGATGCGCCGCAGCTTTGGGTGGTCGCGGAAATAATCGATCGCCCCGAGATTGCGAATCAGCACGCCGTCTGGCTCGGTGCCTTCAATGAGTTTGAAAAAGCCCTGCTCTCCCGCCTTCTGGATGCGCGGCGTGGCCAGGAAAATGGCGCTGCGAGAGCCTACGGCGCGCACTTGTTCCACCACCTCCTTGTAACGGCGTATGTCCTCGAAATCCGCGTAGATCGTCGCCACGCCAGCCTCCAGCGCGGCGGCGATTTGCTCCGTCGTTCGGCACAGCACCGAGAGCTCCGTCACCTGCAAATCCACCGCGAAAGCGCCGGCACCACCAGGCCCCTGCTCAAACACCGTGCGCCACGAGTGCGTCAGCTCCCGCCGCGGCCGCTCGCTCAAAATATCAAGCTGCCCGGCAAGCTCGCGACGCAGCCGGTTCAGTTCACCAATCGGCAAAATCACCGCACCCACCAATTCATTGTTCAGCTCGCGAAGCTCAAACGCATGATCCCCAAAGCGGCCCAAATGCTCGCGCAGTTTCTCCGTGGAGATCGGTGCAGTGCGCGCAGTTTGCAACGGAATGCCGGATTGCACTTTCGCCGGTGGAGTCTGCGCGCGATCCGCATCCACAAAGCGTGCTTCCACTTCCATCGCACCCTCCGCCGCTCCGCGCACCAGGAGATCCACCGCGATCCTCTTCCTCGGCTGGATGCGCCCCGCAAAGCTTTGCTGCAGGCGCTTGTTCAGCGCCGGGTCATCCGTTTTCCAGATGCGATGTCCCGCGCGGAGTTTCGAAAAATCAATCCGCCCGTGCTCGAAAAAGAAACGCTGCCCGCGCACCTCGTAAATGCGCCCGCCCTGCTCATCATTCGTATCGCCGCCCGTGTCGAAAACCACGCCGTCGCCCGGCTTCAGCCCAATCTCCGGCGCGAATTCCACATGGTCGCGGCCCACCTTGGAAATCCTGCCTGCGAGCGGCCCGCGCTTCTTTCCATACCGTGCGGACACAAGCTGCTGGTGATCCACTCCGTGCATCCAGCCGGAGAAAAGGCCGCGCGAAAAAGTCATCTCGAGCTGATACTTTTCAGCGTCAGGCAGAGTCCCCTTGTCATCCGCCGCCTGCGGCGTCGCGTAGTGCTCCTCCATCGCAGCATCGAGCGCGCGCCGGTACACCTGGCACACTGCGGAAACATACTCCGGCGATTTCAGCCGCCCTTCGATCTTGAAGCTCGTCACCCCCCGCGCCAGCAGCGCCGGAATTTCCTGCGCTGCCGCGAGGTCCTGTGGCGAGAGCAGGTAGCGCTTGTCGCCGAGATCCTGCACCGCGCCATCCACCACGAGTTCGTAGGGCATCCGGCAGGCCTGTGCGCATTCGCCGCGATTGGCACTGCGCTGCCCGAGGCTCTCGCTCGTCAGGCATTGCCCGCTATAGGCCACGCACAGCGCCCCGTGCACAAATACCTCCAGCGGCAGCGCGGGCATCGACGCCCCGCCATTCTCGCGCACGCCAAATTTCTCCAGCTCCCGCAGCGAAAGCTCGCGCGCCAGCACCGCGCGTTCGATGCCCAGTTCGCGCGCAAATTCCACGCCCTCCGGCGACGTGATGGTCATCTGCGTGCTCGCATGAATCGGGAGATCCGGCACCACGGAGCGTGCGATGCGCACGAGCCCCACATCCTGCACGATGAGCGCATCCACCCCCGCGCGGCTGCAATCGCGCAGCATGCGCTCCGCCGCATCCAGCTCACCGCTAAAGACGAGCGTGTTAAACGCCACATACGCCTTCACCCCGTGCCGGTGGCAAAACTGCACCACCTCGCCCAGTTCATCATCGCGAAAATTGTCGGCCCGCAGCCGGGCGTTGAAACGCGGCAGGCCAAAATACACGGCATCCGCGCCATTCGCGATGGCGGCGCGCAGGCAGTCCCAGCCCCCGGCGGGAGCGAGCAATTCAGGTGTATGGTCTCCAGTCACAGACCCCATCATCGCGTGAAATCCCCCGTTTGCCAGCATTCGTCGCTGCTGGCACCAAAGTAGGCGGGGTTTTCAACCTCGCTCGTGGAGAACCTTCCTGCCGGGACTTGCGCGAAACCCCAACACGCTGCAACAGTCTCCCCCAATGTCAGAAACCTACGACGTAGCCATCATCGGCGGCGGACCGGCCGGGGCGACCGCAGCGACGCTGCTGGCGCGCCGGGGCCGGCGGGTGGTCGTATGCGAGCGCGAGGAATTCCCGCGCTTCAAAATCGGCGAATCCCTTCTCCCTCATTCGCTGGAGGCCTTCGACGCTCTCGGTGTGCGTGAAAAGCTGGATGCCCACGCCTTCCCCAAATACGGCGGCGAGGTCGCCACGGGATGCGGTCGCCGCGTCACCAAGTTTTATTTCGAGGGCGCACTGCAGCTCAGCCACCGCACCGCCTACCAGGTGGAGCGCGCCTGGTTCGACAAAATGCTGCTCGATCACGCCCGAGAAAATAGCGCCGAAATCCGCCAACCCTGCGCGGTGGACCGCTGCGACTTCGACGCCGACGGTGCCACGCTCCACACACGCTCCGGCACCATCCGCGCCCGCTACGTCATCGATTGCTCCGGCCGGAACGCCGTGGTCGGCCAGCAATTCGACCTGAAGAAGAAATACAACCATCTTCAGAAATTCAGTGTCTTCGCCCATTTCGAGGGCGTGCAGCGCGACGAGGGGCGCGACGCCACACTCACGCGCCTCGTGCGCTCCAAGGGCGAATGGTTCTGGTTCATCCCCATCGACGATCACCGCACCAGCGTCGGCGTGGTGATGGATATCGCCGATTACCGCGCTGCAAAACTTTCGCCGGAGGCCGCGTTCGACGCCGCAGTGGCCCGCAGCGGGCTCGCGCGCGAGCGCATGGCCGGCGCGCGTCGCCTCACGGAGATGCACGCAGTGGGCGATTACAGCTACCGCAACACGCGCTTCGCCGGCCCCCGCTGGCTGCTCGCCGGAGACGCCGCCGGGTTCATCGATCCCATCTTCAGCACCGGCGTTTTCCTCGCCATTCACAGCGGCACCGAGGCGGCGAATGCCATCGATACTTCGCTCAAGTCGCCTTGGAAGCGCTCGTGGAAATTCGGCTCCTACGCACGCGGCCTGCACCGGCTCATGGACCGCTACCTGCGCTTCGTCAGCGCATGGTACACGGAGGAATTCGTCGACGTTTTCACCACGCCCAAGCCCCCGCTGCGCATCCCACAAGCCGTAAACAGCGTGCTCGGCGGCAACATCCACCCCAACTTCAGCGTCTGGTGGCGCCTCCAGCTATTCTACCTCATCCTCTGGATCCAAAAGCGCCACCCCATCGTGGGCAAACTCGAGCCAGAGCCCAATCCACCAGCCCCCTCAGCTGCGGTCACTCAGTAACGTGAGATACACGAACCACGATCGATCGACGACCAAGCGGGCGACGCCTTGGACTGCGGTGGCATTCGAGCGGAGCGAGAAAGCCTGCGAAGCAGCCCGCAGGGTGCGAGCGGAGCGAGCAGCAAAGTGTAACGGCGACACCGCCTTCGCTTTGCGTGCGCCGTCACAGACAAGTATAAATCGATCGCACGGCGATTCGAAAGCTACTTGTTTTTCCGATGGTCTTCCCGCCCACATTACCCATCCAAAGGCGGTGTCGCCGTTACACTCTGCCACCGCACTCCAAGGCTTCGCCCTCCAATTTCACCCACAATCTAAGTTCACCATGAAATCCCTGCTCCTAGCCTCCGCCCTCTGCCTCACCGGCTGCGCGACCCACCAGTTCGCCCAGCCCTCCGGCGACTGGAAGACCCGCACCGGCCAGCTCCAGTACAAGGAAGGCAGCCGCGCCATCATCGGCGAACTCGCGCTCTCCACCAATGGCGACAATGCAAAGCTCGAGTTCAGCAAAGGCCCCGGCCTCGTACTCATGAGCATGCAGCGCGACGCCACACACGCTCGCTTCGAGGGACCGCTCGCCCGTCTCGCGCACACGGTAAAACTCCCCGCCTCTCCCACCAGCCGCGACGCCGCGTGGCTGCGTGTCGTGGAAGTCGCCAAAACCAAAAGCGTCTTCGCCACAGAAGCAGGCGGTGCCAAACTCTCCGTGCAGCTCCCATCCGCCCGCTGATGCGACTTTCCGACCGCGTCGCCCACATCGTCGTCCACCAGCCGCGCAAGCTTTGGTACCTGCTCATTGTGCTGGTAGCCATCAGCGCCAGCCTTATCTTCTTCCGTGCGCGCCTGCACAGCGACGTGCTGGAGATGCTCCCCGCGGAGTTTGAGAGTGTGCAGATTTACAAGCTCTCCGACCGCAATTTCAGCGCCGCCAAGGACCTTATGTTCGGCCTCTCCGCGCCAAACGACGAGGTGGATATCGACGGCTTCACCGAGCACTTCGTCGAGGCCCTGCGCAAGGAGCCGTGGGCGGTGCGCATCATGGAGCAATCTCCCATGGTCGCCCCCGGCGGCCTCGAGGAGATCCGCGCCGTGGCCATGCCGCTCATCCTCAATCAAAAGGACGAGGACTTCGCGCAAACCCTCGCCGCGCTTCAGCCAGCGGCCATCCGCACCCGGCTGGGCGAGATTCGCGCAAAGATGGAGGCGGGCCTGGGCCGCACCGAGGCCGATGCAAAAATCGACCCGCTCGGCATCGTCTTTCCCGCCCTGAAGGCGCTCGGCCCGCCAAAGGCCATGCGCGACGATCCGCTCTTCCGCGTTATCTTCGTGCACTGCGACCAGGCCGATCTCAACGAACCCGCATGCAAGGCGACGATGGAAAAGGTGGAGGCCCTCAAGGCGCGCGTGCTCGCCACGTGGCCCGCCGATCGCGGCGCAGCGCCGACGATTTTGTGCTCCGGTCGCACTGCTTATGTCGCCGAAATGGCGAGCAAGCTGAAGAGCGACATCCAGAGCACCATGGTCGGCAGCATCCTGCTCGTGGCCGTCACCTTTTACGTGGGCTTCCGCCGCTGGCGGCCCCTGCGCGCCATCGTGGATGCACTGCTGCTGAGCTGCCTGCTCGCGATCGCGCTGGGCGTCGCACTCTTCGGCTCCATGAACATGATCACCATCGGCCTCAGCTCGCTGATCGTGGGCCTCGCCGTGGATTTCGCCATGGTCCTCTACGCGCTCTACCGGCACGAGATCGAGCTGGGCCGCAGCCATGAACAGGCCATCGCCGCATCGCTGCACGCGCACGGCAAGGGCATCTGGTTTGGTGCGATGACCACCGCCGCCGCCTTTCTCTGCCTCATGGCCAGCGGCTCCCCCGGCTACATGGAACTCGGTGTGCTCATCGCCTGCGGCGTCACCATCGCGGGCGTGGTGATGATGACCTACTTCTGGCTCTTTCTCGGCTCCAAGCTTCCGCACAGAGTCTACCTCGTCATCGTGTGGCTCGCCATCGCAGCAGGCATTGCCGGCCTCATCTTCATCGCGCTCAGCATCACCACATGGAGCGCCTATGTGTGGCAAAACATCGCCGCCGGGGTCGGTGCCGTGGTGGTCGCCGCGTCGCTGGTCATCATCTTGGAAAAAGTCACCGCGCGCCTGCCGGCGCTGGTGTTCTCGCGTCCGTGGAAATTACTCGCTCCTGGCCTCGTCGGCCTCGTCGCGCTCTCCATCTGCTCGGTGCTTCCCATCGGCCGTGTGGCGTTCGATATCGACGTGAAGACCCTGGAGCCCAAGCCCAGCGATGCCGGCACCGCCATGCGCGAAATCATGGCCCGCATGAATCCCGGCGGGCTCGATTCCGTCATGGCCGTCATCGAGGCACCGGATGCAGAAGGCTTCTCCGCCGCATGGCAAAAAGCCGACACCTCCTGGCTCAAACTCACCGAGCCGGGACCCGGGGGGGCGGAGCCGCTTTTCAAATCCATCAATACCCCCGCCGGACTCGCCACATCTCCTGCGCGCATGGAGGCCAATGCCCGCAAGCTCGCCACGCTCGATTTTGGCGAGACCAAAAAGGCATTCGATGAAGCCCTGGCCGTAAACGGCTACGAGCCCGAAACTTTCGCCCCCACCTATGGTCTCATTGAGGCCTTTCGCGAGGCCGCTGCCGGAAAGCTCAGCGTGGTGGAATGGCGCAACAACCTTCCGCAGACCAGCGCGTGGTGGTTCGTCATCGACAGCCTCATGAGCCGCGAGCGCCCCCTCGGCCGCGCCATGCTCACGCCCACCCAGCCCATCGTCACGCGCGCCGATGCCGACGCGATGCGCGAGAAGCTCTCAGTGCCCGGCGTGAAGGTCGGACTCTCCGGCTGGGGCTTCACCCTCACCGAGCTCAAGCCATGGTCGGAGGGAAAGATGGTGCTGCTCTCCGGCCTGATGATCGTCATCAATATCGTGATCCTCAGTGCGCTCCTGCGCGAGTGGAAGCCTGTCGCCATCATCATGCTCGGCCTCGCCTTCAGCACCGCCGGGCTCTTCATGACGCTCAAGCTCACCGGTCTCACGCTGAATCTCTTCAACGTGCTCGCCTTCCCATTGGTGCTCGGCGTGGGTGTCGACTATAGCATCTACGCCACACTCGCTGTGCGCTCCCAGGACCCACGCCGCGAACTCACCGCGCTCATGAAGCCGCTCCTCCTCAGCGCGCTCACCACGACCATCGGATTTGTCACCCTCGCGTGGTCATATAATCCCGCCCTGCGCGGTCTCGGCCTCCTCTGCGGCATCGGCGTCGCATGGTGCATGATTACCACCTTCATCTTCGTCCTCCCCGCCTGCGCCCTCCTCGCCAGAAAGCAAGGGGCCGCTGACGAATGAACGTTCGAGTCAGTGCCTCGTCATTCTGAATCCGTCATTCGTCATTTCCCCTACCCCACACCCATCTCATGCAGCGACCGCAAATCCGGGTCCGTCCGCGCATGGTCCCGCAGCTTCTTGTCCATCGCAAAACTCACATCCAGGTGCGCGCGCGCCTCATCCAGGTTCCCCAGCGCCGCTTCATAGCACGCCAGATTGTAGTGGTAGGTCGGCTCCGCCTTCAGCGCCGCCGGGCCGCTCAGCAGCAGCTCCCGCGCACCCCGCGTATTCCCCATCTCGTGCAGGCAGAACGCTGCATGGATAAACCCCGCCGTCCTGTCCGGCTGCAACCGGCATAGCTCCTGGCTGAAAGGCAGCGCATCCTTGTAGCGCCTCGCCTGCATCAGCACTGAGAGCCGTGTCTCCACCACGGGGGGCTCGTGTTGAAGCTCCTCCGGGAGCAGGGCCAGTTCCTCGATGGCAAGTTCCGGCATTCCCAGCTCGCTGTATCCTTGTGCAGCAACGAGCAGTCTCTGGTGGATGACGTCCATTTTGTCGGGCACGGCAGTGCCGTGGTTAGTGCTGTTTCGGATGGAAGATGGCAAGTCTGTTTTGTTTACGGGTTCAGTTCAGCAGTTGCCCAGGCTTGTACCGATGGCAAATGAAGAAGCGTATTTTCCGCAGAGGCTTCCCCCCTTCGGAAATCTGCACGTCCTTCACCAGCCGCCATTCCTCAAAGGTATCCATCAGCACACTCGGCGGCTTTTTCTCGTCGCGCGTTGTCACGTAAATCGCTGTGCGCCCCGCAAAACGATTCACGCCGATCTCCGAGTTGTCCTCCATGGTATTCGTTGCGGGCGTGGTGCGCGCCTCGTAGTCATCATACTTGGGCCAGAAGTTGTACTGGTTCGCAGGCACCGGGGATTCCTCCACGTAGCACGCAGGGTGGCCCGGGCCCTCCGGCTCGCGCGGCGGCAGGTAGTGGCAAAGCTCCGACGCCAGCCCGTAGTTCTCGGCGATCAGAAAAATCCTTCGGTCAAATTCCTTCTCCTTCTCCGCGCGAAACTCGTCCACGACCCGCGCAGTCTCCCTCCACCCACGCACCCGCGCAGTATGGTCCCTGTCGAAAGACCACGGAATGCCGATTGCCCGCACGATGTCCGGCTGGACCCCAATGATCGACATCCCCGCCGCGACCGCAACCGCAGCGATCCCCAGTTTCCTCGGCGTGCGCTCGATCCAATAAGCTGCGGTGAGGATGAATACGCTCACCGCCGCCGGGGCCGTCCAGTTCACCTCGCTGTCGTGATGCAGCGCAATCCACGCGTACACCAAAATGATCGGCAGCGCAAACGCCGCCAGAAAACGCGACTTCCAGTGAATGTTCGCCGCCTCCTTGCACCGGCTCAGGCCGATGATGGCCGCAATCGCCAGCACCGCCTTCGAGAGCTTGTGCAGCAGATCGATTTCCCAAAAGTTGCCCGCAAAAAAGAGCGACAGCGAGAGCAGTATGGCCACCAGCACCATTCCCCAGTGCCGCGCCAGACCCGCAGGGATCGCCGCCGGTGCCTTCAGCAGCGCGCGAAACCAGCGCCCCGCGGAATCGGACAGTTCAACCCACAGCGCCACCAGCATGCCCACAAAGATGAGCGGCGAATACACTCCGAAGTGCGTGGCGATGAACTTGAAGAAATCCTGCAGGTTCACATCCCACCACGCTGTCTCCAGTCCTCCTCGCGAGGAAAGATGATTCAGGATCGGCCACCCGCGCGGTTCATGCCAGATATACACCGGAATCAGAGCTGGCAGAAACGCCAGCAGCATTGTGTAAAACCCCGGGCGCAACAGTTCCCTGCGAAAACGCGGCGTCATCACCAGCAGCAGCAGCACGGAGAGCAGCGCAAACGCATTCGTGTATTTGCACAAAAACCCCGCGCCAATCAGCAGCCCCGTCAGCGGCCACCATAGCGAAAAGGAGGGGCTCTTTTCCAGCGCCATCCACATCGAGCACAGCGTCGCCGTCCAAAAGAAAATCGAGAGCGGATCGATGCTCATGATAAGCCCTCCCGCATTGAACATCGGTGTCAGGTTAATCAGCACCACCGCCCACGTCGCCACGCGGTAATCGTAAATCCTCCGCGCCAGCCAGTATAGCAGCACGCTCGTGCCCAGCGCCAGCAGCGGCGCAAACGCGCGCACGCCAAACTCCCCGTGCCCAAAGAGGCTTGTGCTCGCCTTCATCGCCGCAGCCACGCCCGGACCCTTGCTGAAGTAGCACCAGTCCAGCCGTTGGCTCCATTGGTGATACTGTGCCTCATCGGGGGAAAGCTCCGCCTGCCCGATATAGGCGAGCCGCAACACAGTGAGGACTATGAGGAATACAGCGAGCTTCATGCGGTGAGAATCGAAGGATGCATGGCTGCAACACGGGGAGCCCATCGGTGCGACCACCGGCGCCAGGCCCATTCCGCCACGGCCATCATCAAAAGCGCGGCACCCACGCCGATGCAGATTCCTGCAAGCGTATCCGTGGGCCAGTGCGCCCCCGTATAGACGCGCGAATACGAAACCCCGAGCGCGGGGATGAATGCCAGCCAGCCCCAGCGCCGCCAGATGAGCGCCGCGACCATGGCCACCGCAGCGGTATTGGCCGAGTGGTTCGACGGAAATGATTTGCCCGGCTTGCCGCGTCCGTCTCCGGTGGAAAGTTTTTCCTTCACCGGTGCAAATAATCCGCGCCACGCGGGCGAAGCGAGGTCAATCGTGCGCACCCCCGCCTCGCTCTGGTGCGGGCGGGGCCTGCCCACCACGCTTTTCACCGTGCGGCCAATCACTCCGTCCGTCAGCCCAAAGGCCAGCAGGGAGATCACCACAAAGGCCCGCGCCCGGAACCCGCCATAGTAGCAGGAGGCCACAGCGATGACCCCCAGGGGAATGCCCCAAAAGGCCGCGCTCGACAGGATCGCCATGAGTCGATCCAGGGCAGGGCCTGTCCATTCGCGGTTGATGAGAAAAAGGAGCTTTAGATCCATCCGGTTTTCGCCGAGGGTGCACCCTATGGCGCGTCTCTTTTCTGTAAAGCTCCCGCTCGTGGTTGCATTGTGGGTTATCGCATTTTTTTCATCGGCAGGCGTCGTCAGCGCGGCTGAGCCGCCCGATGCAAAGGAACTGCTCCGCATGGCGCGCATGACCCAGGGTGCCCAGGAATGGAAGCTCCTTGGCCAGCTCCGCCTCGGCAGCGCCAAGCAACCCTTCCGCCTCGTCCTCGACAAGGGCGCAATCCGCTACGAGTTCCTCGACAACAACGACGCCATCATCCTCCGCCTCGGCGACAAGACCTCCACGCTCGAGGAGCGCAAGGGCGGCAAAGCTGGGAAAGTAGTCCCCGCCCGCTTCGACGATCCCGTCCGCGGTACCGACATCAGCTACGAGGACCTCGCCATGCGCTTCCTCTATTGGAACGACGCCAAGGTCATCGGCGACGGCACCATTTCCGCACATTCCTGCTGGCAGGTGGAAGTGCGCCCCCCGTCCAAGGGCGACTCCCAATACAGCCGGGTGGTCCTCTGGATCGGCAAGGAAGACGGCGCAATGATGAAAGCCGAGAGCTTCGACGCCAATAACGCCTGGGCCCGCCGCTTCGTAGTCCGCTCCGTCATGAAGCGCGAGGGCTACTGGCTCCTCAAACAGATGCGCATCGAAAGCGCCGCCGGCCGCAAATCCGACCCCCAGCCCACCTACCTCGAAATCGACGACGTGGAGAAGTAGAGGGCGGAGCGCGGTAGGAGCGCGGTCTGTGTGCGAAGCACCAGCCGCAGCAATTCCCGCCGCCCACTACGCGTCTAATTCTCTCAGACGTTGAAAAGTAGGTAGGTGATATGGAGTCGTAAGATCACCGAAAACGCGGGCGAAGCCTTGGACTGCGGTGGCAGAGTGTACCGCGTGGGACGCAGACGGTCAGCGCCTCAAAATCGAGCCCAAACATCCAACGCCGCGCCCCACGTTCCTTGACCATTTTTCAGTATCAGTCTGCTCCTGTGTCATCTCCGATTCCGGGATCTTTGAGCCAGAGGTGCTGCATGCCGCCCTGCTGGAGCACATCCAGGAAAACCACCAATACAACCCAGAACCGCCCGGCACATTATCCGAACTCATCGCCATCCTGTGTCGGCTGGAACCCGCAGTATCCTAAAAATGTGAGACGGACATTCTGTCCGTCTGATGCGTCCCTACCTTTGCTTCATCCGAATGTGGCTGATTGAGCCGAGGTAAACCTTTTCCTTTAAAACACCCCAAAACTAAGGCACACTCCCCTCGTGGCAGGAGGAAGGTTCAACGGGCTTGAGAGGAGCGTAAAAAGTGCGCCAACCCACCGTGCATGGAAACCCGGGATTATATACATCGCAAACCCAATCTTTTCCTTGCGCCGCCAACCAAAACTCGCACAATGATTTCCACGGGGCGGTAGTTCAACGGTAGAACACGGGCCTGTCTGAGTCCATCAAGGTGGATTCTGGCAGCCCTGAGGTGAGGGTTCAAATCCCTTCCGCTCCACCTTCTCTTTCAAACATGAGCGATGCCCCAAAGATTTATACGACTGGAGAAGAGTCCATCACGCTTTTTGATGAAGGAATGAACCAAATAGGCACGGGCAAGGGGGCGCAGAATCGCAAAAATGGGGGAACTTTCTGGTTCGATCCGCCTCCATCTATCCGTGAGTTTGAGGTTTCCGCTTCCTTTATAAAGGTCGGGAATCGCGAAGCCGTTCCTTTGAAGCGCCTATACTTCCCACAGGGGGATTACGCGAATTACTTCTTCGAGATTTAGCTACTTCTTCTTCCGTGGCTTCTTCTCCTTCTTTGGAGGAGGCGGAGTGGAGAGCATGGCGCGCAGCACTGTCTCGAAATCTGCCACGCCAGGAAGTGTCTGGTTATTTTGCTTTTTGCTCATCGATTGATAGGTCTCCCTGAATCAGACGTGGCGTGTCTTCTGGTTGCGTTATGATAACAGGATCGGTTCCGGCCATATTCCCAAGCCATAGTAACCCGATGCTGTTGTCATTCTTTTTGGGAGCGTGCCCGTCGAAAGTTAAAAACTGTCCACACTCAAGGATCCAAGAAGTGGCTAAATGGAGCGCATCTGGAGTGGAAAGATATTTCCTTGGATTCTGCGCAAGATTGAATGGATTCTGAACAGGATGTTTCTCGTAGTGGTCACGGTATTCACGCGCCTTGAGAGCTATCGGGGGTGTCACATCTTCAAACTGATGTAATCCGTTGTTGAGTGCTTGGAGGAACTTCTTTTCCGATAAAACGGAAAGCTTATGGCTCAGAACTTCCGTAACCGTGATAGTCGAAGTAACGATTACTGATGTTCCGCATTCAGTTTCGTCCCATATTTCCTTGATAGAGCGTATTCTATTGTACCCGTAGGTATCGGTTTCGTTTCTCAGATACGCGAGGTAAACGCACGAATCAAAATAATACGCGTTCGGGCTCTTGTTTCTACCAGCCATTGCGATCCTCCCTTATGGATTCATCGGCTGGAAGTCCATGATAAACCCTTCGATTCTTACCCAAATCTATGAATGCTCTCGGCGGAGGTAATTCTTCAATTTCGTTCACAAAAACTCGGAAAGGAAGTCCACTACTGGCTCGGAAGTGTTTCTTTCCATACACACGCACCTTGCGCTTAATGCAGGCACGCGCTTTCTTTTCCAAATCCTCACCAAAGAAACATGCTATGGAAGATGCCGGACCGGATGGCGGATAGAGATAGAATTTATTTCCTTTTGCGAAGCTGATAGACAGAAGCTCTCCAACGACGCTGCCATTGGAAATAAAACCGGGTTTTACTAGGTTTCCTACATTTTCATGGAAACCAGCATCCAAGGGAATTGCTACAGAAGAATTTTGCAAGCTTCCGCTCATAAAAGACTTTCCTAGGCCAGAGATAATCTCAGAGAAAGCTTCAATGGTTTCTTCCGTAGTATCCGGTGCGCGATCTCCTTCAAACCGAATTTTCCGAAGGCTTTCAAAAAACCTATCATGAACTAAAGAAACGGAATTGCCATACCGCGCGCGGGTGCGTGGGGTTTTCAGCAAATTTTGTTTAAGAACGGGCTCAAGCCTGACTGTGGCGGGACTGGAATGTTTCAGGTCCACAACCCTGTAATACAGCGTTGTATTTCCATCATTCACCTCTCTGTCTACGCACCCCAAGGCATCTTGAAGAGCTTTAAGCTGGAAAAGAAAGTCATCAAGCCGCACATGCCGCTCATCGCGCTCTAATCCCTCTAGGGAGAGGGAGATGCTGTTTTGATTGGGTGTGCTCACTTTCAGTTTCTTTCCAGCTTGGACGAGTCCCGGTACTTTAACCTCTTTCCAGCGATGCCCGCAAGGGCGGAAACGGTGCGCTCTCCATCCGTGGTTTTGCGGTGGTTCCAGCGGAAATCAAATTCCGTGGTGTAGCGGTGGAGATGGTGCGCGGAGACGTGGTGAAAGGTTCCGTAAACGCCACGCTTCAAAAGGGAAAAGTGCTCTCCACGGTGTTCGTGTGGACGTCGAAATCCGGCTCCTTGCGGAAATACTCCTTTTTGGAGTGGTTCACGGCGCGATGCTGATCGCCGGGAATGTGCATGAGCGGAGAGTAAAGCGCGGACTCATCCGTCATCACATTGGATTTGGGGCAAACGTGCTTCGCAACCGCTTGGCGGATATTCTGGCCGTTCACGCGTTCCATCACGATGGAATGTTTCTTCCCGTCGCGCTCTACCAGCGTCACCACTGGGGTTTTCTTGCTGTAGTGGGTTTCTCCGTCGCCGTTGTTCGCGTGGCGTGGCTTCCCGCCCACATAAGTCTCGTCCACTTCAACAACGCCAGACAGAAGCGCCGCCATAGGGCCTTCGCTCATCGCGTAGCGGATACGGTGAGCCATAAACCACGCCGTCTTGTAGGTAATCCCAAGCATCCGGTGAAGCTGATGCGCGCTCATCGCCTTTTTGGAGGAGCAAATCAGGAAAACCGCCATGAGCCACTTGCTCAAAGGAATGTGGCTCGCCTCAAATACCGTTCCAACAGTCACGGAATACTGCTTGCGGCACGCCGCGCACTTGTAGAGGCCCTTGCGACCGGGGCTCTTGGAATCAGCCTTTGGTTTGAGGGTGTAGAAGCGGGTAGCGGAGCAGTGAGGGCACACGGGGCCGCTAGGCCAGCGCAGGCTTTCGAGCAAAGTGCGCGCCTTGTCCTCATCGCTGTATTTCTGTGCGATTTGAATCAGGTTTAGCTCCGTTGCGTCGAACGTCATGTGAGAAAACTAGCAGAATGCTTGGGTTTGGCAAGTATATAATCCCGTGGAAACCCACCGTGGAACATGTGGAACAATTCCCCCTCCACGCCCCAAAACCCATCGAAGCAACGATCGCATCTATCGCACTTAATCCAAAGCCACTCCATAAAGCAAACCAAACTAGCAAGTTACAACCCGCGATTATCGGCGACGCCCCATCGCCGATAATCCCGCCGGTGGTCCGACGCTCCACGTCGAGGCAGACCATCTCACCAAGCATCGCCGTTATCGCCGATAATCCGTCAGACCCCCACTTCTCTGAATGTCTTCGCGCCTTCGCGTCCTTCGCGGTCAATCACATCCACCCCGCACCTCCCCAAGTCACAAGCAGCCCCTCGTTCACCTCTCCACATCACCTCTCACGTCGTCAAACAGCGCCATCTCGTCACACATGGCACGCCACAAGTGCGCCAAATGGCACACTCGCCCCGCTGCGCCATTCAATATTCCATGCGTAAATCACTGATAATCAACGTTAAAAAGAATCCCGGCGCGTGGCGCGGAGAGTGCAAAGAGGGCTGCCTCGCAATAACCCAAGCTTTCTAATTATATATGGCAAAAATTCTCGGTATTGACCTCGGAACCACCAACTCCTGCATGGCGGTAATGGACGGACAGGAGCCCATGGTGGTCGAAAACTCGGAAGGCGCGCGTACGACGCCTTCGGTGGTCGCCTTTTCCAAATCCGGCGAACGCCTCGTCGGCCAGGCCGCAAAGCGCCAGGCCGTCACCAACCCGCAAAACACCATCTTCTCCGTCAAACGCTTCATGGGACGCAAGTTCGACGAAGTGCAGGATGAATTGAAGCGCGTCCCTTACAAAGTGGTGAAGGCCGCCAATGGCGACGCCCACATCCAGGTGACCGTGAGCGGCGAAACCAAGACCTACTCCCCGCCGGAAATCAGCGCGATGATCCTCGCCAAGCTGAAGTCCGACGCCGAAGCCAAGGTCGGCGAGAAAATCACGCAGGCCGTCGTCACGGTTCCCGCGTATTTCAACGACTCACAGCGCCAGGCCACCAAGGACGCCGGCAAGATTGCGGGCCTCGAAGTGCTCCGTATCATCAACGAGCCCACCGCAGCCTCGCTCGCTTACGGTCTCGACAAGAAGAAGGACGAAAAGATCGCCGTGTATGACCTCGGCGGCGGCACGTTCGACATCAGCGTGCTCGAAATCGGCGACGGCGTGTTTGAGGTGAAGGCCACGAATGGCGACACCCACCTCGGCGGCGACGACTGGGACAACGCAATCATGGACTGGATTCTCGCCGAGTTCCGCAAGGACACCGGCCACGATCTCACCAAGCAGCCCGACGCCATCCAGCGTATCAAGGAAGAGGCCGAAAAGGCGAAGATCGCGCTTTCCTCCACGCAGGAATACGACATCAGCATCCCCTTCATCACGGCCATCGACGGCACGCCGCAGCACGTCCAGCACAAGCTGACGCGCTCCAAGCTCGAGCAGCTTACCGATCGTCTTTTCGAGCGCACGCTCGCCCCGACCCGCGCCTGTATGAAGGACGCCGGCCTCTCGGAAAAAGAAATCCACGAGCTCGTGCTCGTCGGCGGCATGACCCGCATGCCCAAGGTGGTCGATACCGCCCGCCAAATCATCGGCAAGGAGCCGCATAAAGGCGTAAACCCCGACGAAGTCGTCGCGGTCGGCGCAGCCATCCAGGGCGGCGTGCTCAAGGGCGACGTGAAAGACGTGCTCCTCCTCGACGTGGCACCACTCACCCTCGCGATTGAAACCGCGGGCGGCGTGGCCACCCCGATGATTCAGCGCAACACGACCATCCCCACGCGCAAGCAGCAGATTTTCTCCACCTACGCCGACAATCAGCCCGGCGTGGAAATCGTGGTCCTGCAAGGCGAGCGCCCGATTGCCTCCGGCAACAAAACGCTCGGCAACTTCAAGCTCGACGGCATCCCGCCGGCTCCCCGCGGCACGCCTCAAATCGAGGTCACGTTCGACATCGACGCCAACGGCATCCTGCACGTGAGCGCCAAGGATCTCGGCACCGGCAAGGAGCAGAAAATCTCCATCACCGGCAGCAGCGGCCTCAGCAAGGACGAGGTCGAGAAAATGCAGCGCGAAGCCGAGGCCCACGCCGAGGAAGACAAGAAGACCAAGGAGTCTGTCGAAATCCGCAACAACGCCGACAACCTCGCCTACCAGAGCGAGAAACAGCTCAAGGACATGGGCGACAAGCTGCCCGGCAACACCAAGGCCGACATCGAAGTGCGCATCGCCGCCGTCCGTGAAGCCCTCAAGGGCAACGACGTCGAGGCCATCAAGAACGCCTACACCGAGCTGCAAAACAAGTTCCAGGCAGCCAGCGAAGAGCTCTACAAGAACGCCGCCGCCGGCGCAGGCCCGCAAACCACGCCCGAAGACTTCGCCAAGCAAGCCGGAGCCTCCAGCGAAGGCGCAGCCAAGAAAGACGGCGACGTAGTCGACGCCGAGTTCGAGGTCGTGGACGAGAACAAGAAGAAGTAACTCGCGATGCCGTTTCCGTTCCCAACCGCAGTCGTCTCTGGGGCGCAAGTGCCCCAACGTCTCCGAGCGCTCCTCGGCGAGGGCGAGCACGCGGGTTTCACGCCCGTGGTTTTGGGTAATCGGAGATCGGAGGAACTCATCGAGGAAACCGGTAAACTCAACGGCGAGACCATCGAGGCAGCTTTGAAACGCTTCGCGACTCGCGAAGACGATTACGAGGAAGTGCTGAAAAGGCTGTTTCTTGGCGACCGCGAGGAGCTCGACGAGGATCCTTCGGAAGAAGAAGACTTCGTCGGCTACCATGCCCGGCCCGATGACGTGCCCGACGCCTCGGCCCAACCGCCGTCCGCAGCCTACTACGAATCCGCCTTGGAAGCACTTCGCAATCTTGGAGCCGCCCCCACTGACGAAGGGAAGGCCTCGAAAGCCAATTCGACATCGGTTTCGCAAGAGGAAAGAGGCTTTCTCGAGCAAATACTTGAGCGAAAAATAGCGACAATGAAGAGCCGGCCCGCCGCCGAGCGTGAAATCGAAGTGAGCGAACTGGCCGGATTGAGCGCGCACTTGGACATCCAATCCCGTAAGCCTCTTCCTGAGGTTCTCATCGCTTCGATTCCCGCGCGCCCGCCTTGGCTGGCCCCCATCTATCTCCGATTTGGCGGTTGGAACGCATGCCCGGATCCCGTCGACCACGCTATCCTCTTTAAATATTGGGCGGAGAAATACGGCACCACTATCATCGCCATCACTTCTGACACCATTGAGTGCCACGTCGCCCGCCCGCCTACGACCAAGGAAGCAGCCCTCGCTCTCGCCCGTGAGCAATACGCCTATTGCAGCGACATCGTCGACCAAGGCACCGAAACCATCCCAAACCTCGCTCAAGGCCTCCTGAATTCTAACCACTGGTACTTCTGGTGGGACTGATCGCACCGCACTGCTCACGCACCATGAAACGCCGCCTTACCCTAGCCATCGGTTGCCTCGCCTGCGCGATGCCTTCCATCGCGTCGGTCACTTCTCCGCAGACCGCCCGCACCGCGCAGGTCGCGGCGCATGATTTGCAACAACTGCAACAACCCCCCCTTTCCCTTCCCAGCGCCGCGCATGCTGCGCAACAGGAGCTCGAGCAGCGCGGCCTGGCGGAGCGGCACGCCATCGCGAGCATCATTTTCCTGAAAGGCTCTGAGCCTGCCACCGGCCACTACGACGTCCGCATCGAACCGCCCGCGACCCTTGCGGATGGCGCGCGTCTCCGCGGATTCTGCGTGACGCTCAACGGCGCAATCCAGCCCTCCACCGACTTTCGCACCGGCACCGGTGCAACACTTTCAACCCAAACGATGACCGCCACGCTCCCTGAAAGGAGCCTACGGTCTGACGAACGGGAGGGTTGAT
>JAYUWZ010000318.1:0-8776 GCA_043753265.1 Verrucomicrobiaceae bacterium | reverse complement strand
CCGCCGGGCTCGAAGAGACCGAAATAAAGTCCACCCGGCTTGCTGGCCCCAAGGCTTGCGCTGGGCAGCATGCCGATGCTTCCGGTGATGGCCGCCATCTCGTCCGAGAGGATGTCACCAAACATGTTCTCAGCGAGGATCACGTCGAACTCCTTGGGCTGGCGGACGAGTTGCATCGCAGCGTTGTCCACATACATATGCTCGAGCTTCACGCTTGGGTATTGGGCGGCCACCGCGGTCACCGTCTTGCGCCACAGCACCCCGTTGTTAAGCACGTTGGCCTTGTCGATGGACATCACTTTGTTGCGACGGCCCTGGGCAGCCTTGAAAGCCACATGGGCGATGCGCTCGATCTCGCTCTTGCGGTAGAGCATCTCGTCGATGGCATAGGGATCTTCCACGTCCTCGCGGAGCTCCTTCTTGCCAAAGTAAAGGCCACCCGTGAGCTCACGGACGCACAGCATATTGAAACCGCCCGCCACCAAATCGCTCCGAACCGGCGACGCATGCGTGAGTTGAGGATAGCAGATGCCAGGGCGCAAATTTGCGAAAAGGCCAAAATGTTTTCTCAAAGGCAAGAGAGCACCGCGTTCAGGCTGCTTTGCCGGCGGAAGAGACTCCCACTTCGGGCCACCGACGCTGCCAAATAAAATGGCATCACTCTGCTCACACAATGAGAGTGTCGCCGCGGGAAGGGCCTCGCCATCGGCATCGATTGCCGCGCCGCCCACCCGGGCCTCTGTGCAGGCAAAGCGGATGGAAAATTTCTTCTCAACGACGGCGAGCACCCGGTGGGCTTCGGCCATCACTTCGGGGCCGATGCCGTCCCCGGGCAAAACTGCGATTTTGTAGCTGGACATAGGGGGCGGGAAACTAGTGGGCGCGGCGCGAATGCCAAGGAGGAAGAGTAAGGGACTTCATGGAAAAAACACAGGGCACCGGTCCTTGCGAACCGATGCCCTGTGGATGTCGCTATGGAATCGAAGTTTAGTCGCGAGCCCCGGCGTTCGTCTTGTAGCGCGCACGGGAGCCAGCCTTCGGAGCCGGCGGGATGCCGGGCTTGGGAAGGTCGGATACGACCTGGCGATTGGAGGTGGGCACGATGCGGATGGCACCCTTGGCATTGTTGCGCCAGCCGTTCGGGTCGGCGTATTCCTCGCCGCTGTGTGCAATGCCGCTCACCTGGTTTTCGAGGCCGGTGCCGTAACCGGGCTTCACGATGGTCGGCGTGACGAACACGAGGAGGTTGCGCTTGGTGCGGGTGTTCACACGCTCCTGGAAGAGGTAGCCGAAGAGCGGGATGTCGCCCATGATGGGAACCTTCGTGCGCCCCTTGCTTACTTCATCCTGCAGCAGGCCGCCGATTGCCAGCGTGTCCCCGCTCTTGATGAGCACGTGTGAATCGAAGGAACGCTTGTCGATAATCGGGCTGAAAACCGTCGCGCCGCTGAAGGTAAAGGTGGCGTCGCCGACCTTGTTGCTGATTTCCGGCAGGACAGACAGGCTGATGAAATTGTCCTTGTTCACGCTCGGGGTGACCGTGAGCGAGTTGCCGAACTCTTTTTCCTGGAATCCGCTGAACACAGCCTGTGCGGTCTGTTCGTTGAAGTTCAACTGTGGCACGGGCTGGGCGCGGGTGATTTTGATCACCGCCTTTTGGTTGTTCGCCGCCACGATGCGCGGATTCGCAAGGAATTCCGCATCGCTGTCTTCATTCAAGAGACGGAGCGTAGCGCTAAGCTGGGGCAGGCTCAGAATCGCGAACTGGCCGGAGAGCGCACCGAGGAGATCCTTGCCTTCACCATTTCGGATGAAGTCGGTGAGCGTGTAATTGCCAGTGGTATCATTCTGGATGATGCCGGCCGGCTTGTCCGGAACGAGCGCCCCGGTCGTGGGATCAACCTTGGCGGTCGCGGGTGTGCTGCCGCCGTAGCGAAAGGTCTGAGGAGTGGTGGAACCACCCACAATACCGCCCCAGTTGATGCCGTAGCTTTGTTTGGGATTTGCGTTCACTTCCACAAGGCGGGCTTCGATCATCACCTGCTGCGTGGGCTTGTCGATCCCCTCGAGGAAGGCCTTTATCCGGGGACCCTGCGCTTTCGTCTCGCGATAGAAAATTGTGTTCGTGCGCACGTCATGCTGCGGAAGAGTAGGGCTGCTCAGCTGGCCTTGCAGGAGCGGAATCACCTTCTCGGCGGTCGCGTAGCTGAAGGTATACTGGTAGGGCTCGGTGGGCTCCTTCAGTTTCTCAGCCTGGGTTTTGATGTAGGTGACGTCGTCCAGTTCCTCCATGATGAGGCCGTTCATCCGGCACACGACGACGATAACTTCCTTGGGGGTCTTATTTTCGAGGCGCAGGGTGATTGGCCCGGTGACCTGTGCGCTCACCACGATGCTAATCCCCGCCTGGCGGGCGAGAGTGCGGAGCACCAGGCTGATGTCGTCGCCTTGAAATTCGCTCACCCGGGGTGCATTGGCATCCGAGCCCAGCGGTGCGCCCGGTGCTCCCGGAACGCCGGGAGTGATGGCACCCGGCGCTCCCGGAGGCGGGGCAATGGTGCCCGGCGCAGCGGAAACCGGCGGGTCAATAGGCAAAGGTGTAAGACCACCGGCGGGTGGGGTTGTGGGGGCTACAGGGGTTGCAGGAACAGCCGGGGCGGTGGGTGGCTCGATGGCAGCGGGAGCGGCTGGTGCTGCGGGGGTGGCGGGCGGGGCCACAGGGTCGGACCCTGGAGCCTGCGCGTAGGCAGCGCTTGCGGAAATCACGAGCGCGGCTGTTAGTGTGCGATTGATCTTCATGAGGGGTAGGGCCGAGATTTTCATGCGTAAGACTCGATTTAGCATGATGCGCGCCAACCCCCTTACAGACTCACAGTTTTGCGACTGCGCGCGGCCGTTTTGCGCTCCGAAAACCCCGATTTAAACCTGTTGGAGCGCTGCGCAGAAGGTGCGCATTTTTGCGAAATCTTTTCTCCCAGGAGACGTTTCCACGCCGCTGGAAACGTCCACCACGCGGGGCCGTACGGCTCTCGCCACCTCTCCCACATTATTGGGAAGCAGTCCTCCAGCGAGCCAGAGCACGAGGTTCGGATGCGCCGCTTTAAAGTCGCGGACCAACTGCAAATCCACACGTGTGCCAGTGCCTCCATATTCGCCGGGCACTGCTGCATCGAGCAATACATGGGGGGTGAAAAACGAATGAGCGCCCGCAAAATGCGAGGGCTCCCGCACGCGCAGGGCCTTGATGAGAGGCTTGCCACGCTGCGCCAGAGCCGCGCAATACGCGGCATCCTCATCGCCGTGCAACTGCAGTGCATCAATGTATGGGAGCGCGGCGACGCGCGCCGCTTCCTCCATCGTTGCATTCACGAGCAGAGCCACGCGAATTACTGGCAGGTCCGCGATCCACCCTGCGTTTGATGCAAGGTCGATGTAGCGCTTGCTGCCTTTCCACGTATTGAAGCCGAGCAGATAGGCACCGGAATCAATGGCTGCCTGCGAGTCCTCTTGATTGGTGAGACCGCAAATTTTCACGGCCACACGATTCTCAGGCAATGAGAGTATCACGACTTCAGGAGGCTTTCGAGCTCCTCGACGCGGCGGGCAAAGAGTTGCAGGGTGGCCTCGACAGGCGCGGGCGAAGACATATCCACTCCGGCATCGCGCAGGGTGGGAATGGGGAACTTGCTGCCACCGCTGCGCAGGAAGCCGAGATAGCGCGTGGCATCACCACTGGTGAGCACCTGCTGGCTCAGGGCCACTGCGGCACTCAGGCCCGTAGCATACTTGTAGACGTAGAAGGCCGAGTAAAAATGTGGGATGCGCAGGCATTCCAACTCCAGTTCGGAATCGATCACGAAATCTGTGCCGAAGTAGGCATCGAGCAGCCGGCGGTAGCACTGGCGGATGGTGTCGAGCGTCACCGGTTCGCCAGCTTCCTCCATCGCGTGGATGTCGCGCTCGAACTCGGCAAACATGGTCTGCCGGTAAACGGTTCCGCGGATGTCGTCGAGCTGCCGGTTGATGAGATAGGCGCGCATTTGCGGATCGTCCGTTTTTTCGATGAGATGATGCGTGAGCAGCTCTTCGTTGAACGTGCTCGCGACCTCCGCGAGGAAGATAGGGTAATCCGCGTCCTGCCAGCGTTGCGTGCCATTGGAGTGCCACGTGTGCATGGAATGGCCGGCCTCGTGCGCGAGCGTGAAGACATCGGAAAATACGTCCTCCTTGTAGTTCATGAGGATGTAGGGCGGCGCGCCGTAGCTGCCGCTGCTGAATGCGCCGCTGCGCTTTCCCTTGTTCTCGTAACGGTCGCACCAGCGTCCGGATTTCATCCCCTCGCCCAGCACGCTCACGTACTTTTCGCCGAGCGGATGGAGTGCATCGAGACACAAGTCCACCGCTTCATCGAACGAGGTGTGCTTCTCTACTTTTGAAACAATGGGAACATACGTGTCGTATTGATGAATCTCGGAGAGGCCGAGCACGCGTTTGCGCAACGCGTAGTAGCGGAATAGCGGTGCAAGATTCGCACGCACCGAGGAGATGAGATTGTCGTAAACGCTCACCGGAACATCGTCGCCAAAGAGCGCGGCTTCGCGGGCGCTGGGATAATTGCGGGCGCGGGCGCGAAATACGTCGGCCTTTACGGAGTTGGCCAGTGTGGATGCGATGGTGAACTTGTGGTCGTCGAACTCGGCGTAGAATTGCTTGAATGCCGAGCGGCGCAACTCGGCGTCCCGCTTTTGCAGGAATGAAGAATAGCTGCTCTGCGTGAGTGGGCGCTCCACACCCTTTTCATCGCGCAGGGTGCCAAACTTCATGTCCACATTGGTGAGCTGCGAGAATGTCTCATCGTGGCCGCTGATGGCGCTGTGGCCCAGTGCGAGCAGGCGCTCCTCGGCGGCGCTAAGCGTATGGGGCTTGAGGCGGCGGAGCTTCACCAGCCGCGTCTTCCATTCTGCAAGCGCCGGTTCTTCGAGGAATTTTGCCCAGGCGGCATCGTCGATCTCCTGCACCTCGGGTGCGAGAAAGGAGGAAGCCTCTCCAAGCTTGGTGAGCAGGTTTTGCAACTGCGCTTCGCGGGCGAGATTTTCGGAATCCGAGGCATCCTCGGCGGCACGCAGGGAGGCGTAGTGATACAGCTTCTCCACGAGGTGGCTGATTTGTTTGTCGCACTCCAGCGCATCGCGAAGGGCGGCTGCGGATATGCCCACTTTTCCGCGGAATTCCACGATGCGCGGATACTCAACCTGAAGCCTGACAAAATCCTGAGTCCACGCTGCCGGCGTGGCATAGAGCGGCGAAAGATCCCAGGTATCCTGCGAGCGCACCTCGGTGCGGGAAGGAGTGGCGTTGTCGTCCTTGTCGAAAAAAATCTGCGGCATGTGAATTCAATGGGAGATGTGGAGGGCGATTTTGGCAACCTGAATGTGTAGGAGTTCCAAGTAGGCGGGGTTTTCAACCACGCTGGAGCGGGCGCGCCCGGGAAAGGCGCGCCCCTATTGAGAAACAAAAAGCTCCACCCTCCCCTGCTCCCACCTGCCAGCGTGATTGCAAACCTCGCCTACTTTTCTCCACCCTCCGTTGCATCCAAAAAGCTTCCAGCGCAGAGGCGGGCATAGACTCCGCCGAGTGCGAGGAGGTCATCGTGACGACCACGCTCCACGATTCGTCCACGCTCCATCACGAGGATCTGATCCGCGTGCCGCACGGTGCTGAGACGGTGGGCAATGACGAAGCACGTGCGGCGCTGCATGAGGCGATCGAGCGCCTGCTGAATGAGCCGCTCCGTTTGCGTGTCCACGCTGGCGGTGGCCTCGTCGAGCACCAGCACCGGGGGATCCTTGAGTAGCGCGCGGGCGATACTCACCCGCTGCTTTTCGCCGACACTCAGCTTTACGCCCCGCTCGCCCACGATGGTGTCGAGTTGCAGGGGCATGCGGTCCACAAACTCGCGTGCATTTGCGTCCGCGAGCGCCCGCCACATTTCCTCGTCGGTCGCCGTGGGTTTGCCGAGGCGAAGGTTGTCGCGCACAGTACCATTGAACAAAAAACTCTCCTGCGTGACCATCCCCACGGCTGCGCGGAGTGTGGACTGGGGAAGGTCCTTGATGGCCGTGCCATCGAGGCGAATCTCGCCATCGTCGTATTCGTAAAAGCGCGTGAGCAGATTCACCAGCGTGCTCTTGCCCGCGCCCGTCGGCCCCACGAGCGCAACGGTCTGCCCGGCCTTTGCCGTAAGTGAGATGTGGCGAAGGGTGGGCACGTCATCTGAATACGAGAAGGACACATCCTCAAACTGCACGTCGCCCTTCACATTTACTGGCACACCGCGCTCGGCTTCGTCGGGCTCGGACTTTTCATCGAGGATTTCAAACACCCGCTCACCAGCGGCACGCCCGCTCTGGATGAGCTGATTGAGCGAATGGAGTTTGCCGATGGGATCGTAGAGAAAGCCCACCAGTAGCAGGAATGCGGTGAATTCGCCAAATCCCAGCCGGCCCGCAATCACCTCCTGCCCGCCAAATCCCAGCACAAGCACGGAGCCCACTGCGGCGAAAAAATTCATTGAGGGCTGGTAAACGGCCCACACGTGCATGATGCGCATGGCGGCATCGCGGAGCTGGCCGCTCACGCCGTCGAAACGCGCGTGCTCCTCGGTCTCGCGCGTGAATGTTTTGATCTGCCGGATGCCCGCCAGATTGTCGTGCAACAGCGAATTCATCGCCGATGAAGCCTTGCGCTGGATGCGGTAGCGGCGCGGTGCGGTGAGCGTGTAGCAGAGCGCCCCCACGACAAGGAATGGCACAGGCAGAAGGGCCAGCCATGCAAGCTTGGTGTGGTAAAGGAAGAGCATCGTCCCCACTGCGAGAATCTGCAGCAGTGCGATGACGCCCTGCTCTATTCCATCGATAAGCATCCGCTCCACGGCAGTGACGTCCTCCAGCAGCCGGGTCATGATATCGCCGGTGGCCCGGTCGTCGAACCACCTCAACGGAAGCCGCTGGATGTGGCCGTAGAGGTCGCTGCGCAGATCGAAAATCACCTTCTGTTCGAAGGTATTGTTGATGATGATACGAAGCGCATTAAACGCGTCGCGCGCAAAAAATGCGGCAGCGGCAGCGCCCACAAGCCACCACAGGCGATCGGCGCGGCCCGCGCGGATGTCGTCCACCACAAGCTGTGTGACCTTTGGGAAGACTGTGACCATGAGGGTGGAAACCACGGCGCAGAGCAGCATCCCGGTGGCCATCCCGGGATAGCGGCGGAGATATGCAAAGACACGCGCGACGGTACTCATGGAGCCGGGTAGTTTCGCCACGCAGCCGATTCGCGCCAGCAGGAAAAGTGGTTGCAGCGGCATCTCCTCAAAATCCGCGCTTCCCCGAATGCCGCTGAAAACGCGAGAGTCGGGCAATGTCGAACGTCCCGCCGCGCAGCATGGCCATCCATGCGCTCAGCTTTGCTGTGGCACTCGCCCTGATCTCCGGGCTGGTGTTTGCGGCGTTCTATTCGCTGCGCATCGACTGGACTTGGAAGGCGGTGTGGGCATACCGAAAGATGTTTCAGGACGGCTGGATCGCCACACTCATCATCGCCGCCATTGCCCTGCCTGCGAGTTGCATTCTTGGAGTGCTCCTCGCCATGGCCCGCCGGTGCTCGTTTCTTCCGCTCAGCTACGCGGCGCGCATCATCGTGGAGCTCACCCGCGGCACACCACTGCTGGTGCAGATTTACCTGTATTTCTACGTCTTCGGCCACGCGCTGCAGTTGGAGAATCGCTATGTGGTGGGGCCGCTGATTCTCGCGGCGTTCAGCGGCGCATACATCAGTGAGATCGTGCGGGCAGGCATCGAGAGCGTGGGGCGTTCCCAGCTCGAAAGTGCGCGCGCCATCGGCCTTACACGCATTCAGACTTACCGGCACGTGATTTTTCCGCAGGCCATCCGACAGATGCTTCCGGCGCTCGCGGGACAATTCGTTTCGCTTGTAAAGGACTCCTCGCTCCTCTCTGTGATTGCGATTGAGGAATTCACGCTGGCCGCGGGCAACGTAGCCTCAAACACGCTGGCTCAATTTGAGAGCTATCTTCCGCTTGCAGTGGGATACCTGATCATCACCTTGCCCATCGCGCTATGGACCCAGCGAATGGAACGCCGCGCCAAATTTGACACCTGATGCTTGCTGCTTTTAATAAACCCTACGGCGTTCTGAGCCAGTTCACTCCGGATGGCTCGCCCCACCGCACTCTTGCGGAATTTGGCTTTCCACCCGGCCTTTATCCGCTCGGCAGGCTCGATGCCGAGAGCGAGGGCCTTTTGCTTTTCAGCGATGAACCGTTCCTGAACAAAAAACTGCTCGCGCCGGAAAACGCCCACTCGCGCACCTACTGGGCACAGGTGGAGCGCATCCCCACCCGCGAGGCGCTCGACACCCTGCAAAAAGGAGTGCGCATCGGGAAACACGACACCCTCCCCTGCCGCGCATGGATGCTGGACCCGCAGCCACTGGTGCCCGCGCGCAACCCTCCCATCCGCGTCCGCAAAAATGTGCCCGATTGCTGGGTCGCCCTCTCCCTCATCGAGGGAAAGAACCATCAAGTGCGCAAGATGACCGCCGCAATCGGCCACGCGACGCTACGCTTGATCCGCGTGCGCATCGGGGAACTCGACCTCGGCGGACTCCCCGTGGGCCGCTGGCGGGAACTCAGCAGCGGCGAGCGAGCACAGGTTTTCAGCGGTGCAAAAGGAAAACGCTGAACCTCCGGAGCATG
>JAYUWZ010000317.1:0-1827 GCA_043753265.1 Verrucomicrobiaceae bacterium | reverse complement strand
GTCGATGTTTGCCACGTCGTAAACGCGGAAGCCATCCTTGCCGCTAGCGGTATAAAGATACTCGCTGCGCAGCGTGAGGTCGTGCACATCGCCGGAATGGTGCTCAAAGCCCTTGAGCTCCTGCTTCGAATTTTGATGGTTTTCGTAGTTTTGCGGGTAGGCGATTTTGTGGAATGAGGATCCGTAGGGAGATTGCGGCTCATCCCGCTCGGTCCACACGGCGGCGTGGATGCTGCCCTTTGCGCCCACCCATGCGTAGCGGCCAAAGAAGTTCACGGTGCCAGTCCCGTAGCCGAGCAGCGAGGCCATCCAGGCGTTGTTGTCGTTGTCCTTGCTGATGTGGCAGTCGGAGCAATTCTTCGTGGTGCCCTTGCTGCTGGTGGTGTGCGCAAAATGCGGGTTGTAGGCCTGCCCGGAGTAGCCTTCGGCGCTCACCGTCTGCTGCTGCGAATAGACCCATTCGCGATTCGCGGTTTGCGAACTTACCACCACGGCGCTGGAGGAGCGCAACACGGCCATGCGGTGATTCTTCGCAGTCGAATCGATGCCGAGCTGGAATACGTCGTCGCGCACCACCTGCGGGTTGTAGGTCGTAAAGTTTCGGCTCAGCGCACCTTCGTTCTTGTTCAGCGGCACGCGCTGATTGGCCTTCATGGAAAGATGGCAGCCAAAGCACGATGTCGCCCAACTCGTGTGGCACACCTGGCAGTCAAAGCTCTCGTTGGAATGCGCCAGCTTCTTGCGGCAATGCGCGACTTCGGGAATCTCGCCCCACGTCTCGCCGTCGCGCTGCAGCGTCTTGGCGTGCGCGGCTTTCGGGTTGTAGCGCTTTACGATCTTGCCAGCCTCGTCCTGAATGTCCGGGTAGCTGGGGTTCACCACATCCATCGTCTGCGGCACCTCCCATTTCATGTCCGGCTTCATCGAGCTGTATTGGAAAAGACGCGGGAACTCCGTGTTGGCGTCTTTCCATACAAAGCGGGGGCCCCATGATGTGACGGTCTTTGTGAGATCCACGGGCGTGGTCTTTCGGCTCTTGCCATCCCAAGTTCCGCCGGCACCGCTCGTGACGAGCGTGGGGCGCTGGTTGATCGTGCCGTGGCAATCGATGCACATGATAGTGGTGGCCGCGCGCGGCTCTCCGTAGATCAGGCCGTTGCCATGCACGTCCACGTCGAAGTGGCAGTCGCCGCACTGCATGCCGCGGGCGAGATGGATGTCGTTGAGGTGCACCGCGTTTTTGAAATCACCGTGCGGCAGCTTTTTGTCCTCGATGTCGAGCAGGTTGCCTTTTTTGTCGCGCTTGAACACTGCGCGGAAAATCCAGCCGTGGCCGTGGTAATCGGCAAACTGGGTGTGCTTCAGCTTGGAGTTCAGCTCGCTGACTTTTTCCAGGAAGTCGAGATTGCCCCAGAGCCCGCGCGCGGCGGCGGCTTCAGGATTGCTCCGAGTCGCCACGACGAGTTCGTCATCCGGCACGTCATACTGTTTCTTGGGATACATCAGGTGCCCCTCCGTTTCCTGATCCCACCACGTGTAGCCGAGGTAGGGATTCACGAACAGGTTGCCCTGGTGCATGTGGCAGTTCATGCACTGCGAACTGGGTATGGCTCGCGAGAAAACGTGCTTCACCGGGTGGCCGCGTTCGTCCTTGGGAATGGTCGGGTCCTTCGAAAAACTGAGGCCCTGGTGGCCAAACTTCGACCACCATCCCGAGTTGGTGGGGGAGCGGTCATTGGCGTAAACGCCCGCGAACATGACCAGGCGCACGGCACGTCCGTAGCGCCCGCCATGCGACGCTCCATCCTGGCGCTCTGCGCTACTGTC
>JAYUWZ010000316.1:0-4166 GCA_043753265.1 Verrucomicrobiaceae bacterium | reverse complement strand
GTTGCACGGCGTGACCATGCTCCAGGTCGAGGCGATGCCGATTTGCGATTTGCCGCGATAAGCTGGCCAAGTCGGGCGTTTTTGCCCCAAAACCGCCTATTTTACCCCTCCCCCTTCACCGTCCTTGCCATTATGATAAGGGGTCGCTAGGTTCCGCGCCCTTTTCTATATGAGCCGAGAGCCGTCCAAACACCCCGGTAGCCTGCATCGTAAATGGTCGCGTGAAGTGACTGATGGGCCTGAGCGCGCCGCAAGCCGCGCCATGCTGCATGCCGTGGGCTTTGCCCGCGAAGACTTCAAGAAGTCCCAGGTGGGCATCGCCAGCACCTGGAGCATGGTCACGCCGTGCAACATGCACATCGACAAGCTCGCCCGTGAGGCCGAGGCCGGTGTGGGCGCAGGCGGCGGCAAGGGCATCATCTTTGGGACCATCACGATTTCCGACGGCATTTCCATGGGCAGCGAGGGCATGAAGTACTCGCTCGTGTCCCGCGAAGTGATCGCGGACAGCATCGAGACGGTGATGGGTTGCGAGATGTTCGACGGCCTCGTGGCCATCGGCGGTTGCGACAAGAACATGCCTGGGTGCCTCATTGCCATGGCCCGGCTCAACCGCCCTGCGGTGTTTGTTTATGGCGGCACCATCCTGCCGGGCTGCATCAGCGGCATCCTCGCGGAGAAACGCCTCAATAAAGAGCGCGCCACCCTGCTGGCCGACAAGCCTCTCGACATCGTTTCCTGCTTTGAAGCCGTGGGCAAACACGCCGCCGGTGCCATCGACGAGCGCGAACTCGCGCTGATTGAGGAGCACGCAATCCCCGGCGCAGGCTCCTGCGGTGGCATGTATACCGCCAACACCATGGCCAGCGCCATCGAGGCACTGGGCATGTCGCTTCCCAACAGCTCCGCGCAAAACGCCGTGAGCAAGGAAAAGGCGATGGACGCCCGCGCGGCCGGCGTCGCCGTGGTGGAGATGATCAAACGTGGCATCCGCCCGAGCGACATCCTGACCCGTGAATCCTTTGAAAACGCCATCGCGGTGGTCATCGCCCTCGGCGGTTCGACCAATGCCGTGCTGCACCTGCTTGGCATGGCCCACGCAGCCAACGTGAAGCTCGAGCTCGATGACTTCACGAAGATCGGCAAAAAGATTCCGGTGCTCGCCGACCTCAAGCCCAGTGGCCGCTTCCTCATGAGCGAGCTCGTGGCCATCGGCGGCCAGACCCCGCTGATGCGCATGATGCTCGAGGAAGGCCTCCTGCATGGCGGCTGCATGACGGTGACAGGCAAGACGCTGAAGGAGAACCTGAAGCGCGTGAAGGCCTACCCGAAGAACCAGGAAGTCATCCGGCCTTTCAGCAACCCCATCAAGAAGGACAGCCACCTCGTGGTGCTCTACGGCAACCTCGCGCCCGATGGCGCGGTGGCCAAGATCTCCGGCAAGGAAGGCCAGCGCTTTGCAGGCAAGGCCATCGTTTTTGAAAACGAGCAGGACGCCCTGAAGGCGGTGCTCGATGGCTCGGTGAAGAAGGGCCACGTGATCGTGATTCGCCACGAGGGCCCCGTAGGCGGCCCCGGCATGCGCGAGATGCTCAGCCCCACCAGCGCGGTGATGGGCAAGGGCCTCGGCAAGGACGTCGCGCTCATCACGGATGGACGCTTCAGCGGTGGCAGCCACGGTTTCGTGGTCGGCCACATCACCCCCGAGGCCGCCCTGGGTGGCCCTCTCGCGGTGGTGAAGAATGGGGACCCCATCACCATCGACGCCGAGAAGCGGACGCTGGACCTTGGAATCGCCAAGACGGAGCTCGAAGCCCGGCTCAAGAAGTGGAAGGCTCCGGCGCGCCGCTATACGCGTGGCGTGCTTGCGAAGTATGCCCGCACCGTGACGTCGGCGAGCAAGGGTGCGGTGACGGACTCGGACTAGGGCTCAATAGAACCCAGTCCCGGGAACGTTGGTTGCATCGAGATAGACGGAGGAGAAACAAATAGGCGCTTCGGCGTCCTTTGAGTGCCTTTGAAGTGCCATAACTGAAAAGGGCGCCAGAAAAGGGTACCTCCTCGGTGCTTCCTCCTATCTCCGTTCGTTAATACGATCTGATTATTTCCTTTGCTTGCTTTGTAAGGGATTTCCAACTTACACACGGCCTCGATGAAACCTATCATCGTTCGCAGCCTGAGCAAAAGTCATTCCCTAGTGGAGCAACTGGAGGCACGCATCGCCCCCGCCACGATCATCGTTCAAAATCTGGATGATGCCGGGCCCGGGAGCCTGCGCCAGGCGGTGCTGGATGCCAATGACACGCCTGCGCTGGATACGATTATTTTCAAGACGGGGCTCACGGGCACCGTGAGTCTCGCCGGCCAAATCACCATTGATGGCCCACTGAGCATCAAGGGGCCCGGGGGCGCGAAGATTGTGCTAAGTGGGATTAACGCCAGCCGCATCTTCAATGTGAATGATGGGGACACGGCGGTGGATAGCCCCGCATCCTTCACGGGTCTCGTTTTCACCAAGGGAAATGCCGCCGTCGGCGGGGCCATCAATAGCACGGAAAGCCTGAACGTCACGAGTTGCATCTTTGCGAGCAATGTGGCTACCGGGGAAGGAGGGGCCATCACAATGAACGGCGATACGGTTGGCGCCAAAGTAAAAATCACCAGTTCTCAGTTCAGCGGCAACAGCGCGGAGGATGGAGGCGCGCTTTATCTCGAAGCGGGAGGCGGTATTTCCATCGTAAAATCGATCTTCACGGGCAACACGGCCACCGGCCAATCCGGTGCTGTCTATCTCAGCCATGACTCTGCAACCAACCCGGCTGGGAAGATCCTCATCGCGAGCAGCGTATTTGTGGGGAATAGCGCAGCCAGCCACGGCGGCGCGCTGAGAATCGATGGCGACAACGACCAAACCCCGATCTCCATTATCAATACCCGCATCACCGGAAACACGTCCGGCGGCCTTGGCGGCGGCCTTTACTTTGAACGCGGAGACCTGACTGTCTCCGGCACCACCTTCAGCAACAATACCGCTGATGCGGGGGGCGCGATCTTCTTCGACCAGCTCGATGTGGGAACCATCACCAAGACCGTCTTTGTGAACAATCGCGCGACGGACGGCGCTGGTCCGGGCGGCGGGGCGATTGGCCTGCGGTCCGACGTCAAGGCCGACTCCCTGACTGTCACCGCGAGCACCTTTGTGGGCAATAACTCGGCAGACAGGGGCGGGGCCATTTCATTTCAGAGCGGGGGGATTTTGAAAACGGTCGCCTCCATCTTCACCGGCAATCGTGCCGGGGAGGCAGGGGGAGCCATCTCGACGAATGGAACCGCAGCCAATGCGACCACCCTGACGGTCACCGGCGGCACCTTCACGGACAACCGGGCGGAAAGCGGTGGGGCGATCGACAGCAACGGGGACGGTGCGATCTCCATCGCCTCGGCGAAGTTTCGCAGCAACCGGGCCACCCTGGATGACGGCGGTGCGCTGTATCTGCGGTCCGAAACGACGATCTCGGTGGTAGGCTCGCTTTTCAGCGATAATTTTGCGCAAGACGATGGCGGTGGCCTCATCATGGGCGGCAACGGTACCGCCACACTGACCGGTCTCACCATCCTCAACAACACTGCAAGGGATGAAGGAGGCGGCCTTGCTGTTTTCGACGGCACGACCACGCTTTCCAAGTCGACCCTCCGGGGCAACCATGGCGGCGTAGGGGGAGGCATCTCCATCAATGGCGGCGATGCCACCATCCAGACAAGCATCATTTCCGGCAACACGGCGAAGGCTTCCCACGGTGGGTTATACAAGGGCGACCCACCAGCGGTGACCGTGGCAGCCACCACTAAAATCTTTGGCAATCTCGCCCCCGTCACCCCCAACTCCAACTAATCAGCGACCATGAAACCTATCATCATTCGCAGCCCCCGCCGAGTCGCGTCCACCGTCGAGGCGCTGGAGCACCGAATCGCACCGGCGACCATCACCGTGCTGAATCTGGACGACAGCGGTGCGGGCAGCCTGCGCGCCGCCGTCGCCACGGCCAATGGCACACCCGGGGCGGACACCATCCTTTTCAAGGCGGGTCTGACCGGCACTCTGACTCTCACTACCGGAGAGATCGACATCACCAACCCGCTCGCCATCAAGGGACCGGGTGCGGCAA
>JAYUWZ010000315.1:0-1828 GCA_043753265.1 Verrucomicrobiaceae bacterium | reverse complement strand
CGCACGTCCACGCCGCGCAGCGCGGCGAGTTGCAGCGCGGAGATGAACTGCTCATCCGGCACGAAATACGGGCTGGCGATCCACACGCGTTTCTTTGCGCTGTGGATGGCGTGGAGAAAAAATAGAGTGCAGGTCTCAAAGGGATCCGCCGGCCCCGACGGAAGGCAAAACGCGAGGCCATCCTCGCCTCCGGGCGCGGGCGCGGGCTTCCAGTTCAGTGCGGGTCGGCCGCCCTCCGCCCAGTTCCAATCTTCGATCCACGCGACCTGCACGCACTGCACGACCGGCCCTTGCACCTTCACGTGGGTATCGCGCCATGCACCGATTTTCGTGTTCTTGCCAAGATACTCGTCGCCGACATTATGCCCCCCAATAAACGCCGTATGACCATCGACGATGACGATCTTGCGATGGTTGCGAAAGTTGAGTTGGAAGCGGTTGGCGTCGCCCTTGCGAGAATGGAAAGGGCGGATATCCACGCCGCCGGCACGCAGTTCCTTGACATACGCGTCGGGCAAACCGTGGCTGCCAATCTCGTCGTAAAGCACATAGCAACGTACGCCTGCACGCGCTTTGGTAAGGAGCGCCTCTTTCAGGCGTCGCCCGAGACCGTCGTCGTGGATGATGTAAAACTGCACCAGCACGTATTCGCGAGCCTGCTCGATACTCTCGAAGATCGCACCGAACGTGGCCTCTCCATCGATCAAAAGCTCGGTGTGATTGCCGCGGGTCACCGGGAGTTTCACCAGCTTTTCCAGCAGAGCCGCATTCACGGGTTCGGCTTCCGGTGGGGGCCGCATCGCGTTCAGATCCTGCGCAAGCTGTCGCTGGCCATCACTCAGTTCCGCCCCGGCTTTGCGCCGGAGCACTACATAGCCCTCGAAGTTTGACCGCCCGAAAACCCAATACGCCGGCACCGCAATGTATGGGAAGGTGTTCAACGAAACCGCCCATGCAATGGCCCCCTGCGAGGTGCGTACACCCAGGATCGCATGAACGGATGTGATCGCGCCAAGCAAATGGCAGAACGTGATGAAGAGTGCCCGCCGCGTTTTGCGATGCGTCCGCAGCCAAAGCAACGGTGATGCGGCGCGCGGAAAGCGGGCGATGATTCTATCGAGGAACTTGGTGAACACTGGCGTAGCTGCCAATGCTGAAGTGGAACTCTGAAGAGAGCAACAGAGAGATGAGCCGCTTTCGGAAAGTGGAGGTTCGCCGCAGTGCCTGTAGCCGTTGCCAACCGTGTGGATCTGGCGGAGGAGGCCCATCCCGGCGGCTTTGGCGCAATGGCCCCAGAGCCGCCCAGTTTCGGCGACGTCGACAATGCCGCCACCAAACGCATTTCCTTCAACAGTCGGGGACGGCGTCCGCTGCGGGAGTCCTCGGCTACAGTGCAGATTATCGTGCCATCAACCCGCCACCACATGTTCGGCACTTTGCGCTGGCAGCGTGTGAAATCTCTGCGCACGCTCAACGCTCAGCGATCTTGAGCGCGGCGGGCATGAACCTAACTCCCCCTTTGCGCCGGTTGTCGTCCCCCGGGCAGAGATCGATCCAAAGCAGCCACCGAAGGGCCAAACCGTCCCTAGCACGAAGGGGCACAGCGCGCTGGAGTTGTCGACCTTTGGCACGTTTACTTTTTAAGCAGACTGTGCGTGCTTGGGTTGCGTATCTCCCTGCCGTCCAAGTTATAACGGCAGAGTCATTTGCATAAATTATTAAGCGGGTTTACCGGACTATGTCTGCAAGTGGTGGGGACCGCGAGCAGGCACCCCAAGCCTCGGCTTTGAGGGTAGCGCGCCGCTGGCCGGAACAAAGCCTGGGGGCT
>JAYUWZ010000314.1:0-1828 GCA_043753265.1 Verrucomicrobiaceae bacterium | reverse complement strand
GGTAGTAATTCTCCAGCCAGGCACGGGCCTTTTCATCGAGTGATTTGTAGGAGACGAAGCGGATGCCCGCCTTCGCAAGGTCCGGCTCCAGTTGCTCGCGCCAGAAGGTGTACTGGTCGTCCACGATTTTGCGCGCTCTTTTGGTGAGCGAGCGAAAGGATTCAACCGGGGTGAGCCCATCGAGCGTCCGGTCCACGATATCACCCTCGATCTGCTGTTTGATGCCCGCGACGCGCACTTCAAAAAACTCGTCGAGGTTGCTGCTGACGATGCCGAAGAACTTCACGCGCTCGAGCAGGGGAGTCTCGGGATTTTTCGCCTCATTCAGCACCCGCTGGTTGAATTCCAGCCAGCTTATTTCGCGGTTCAGGAAATGTTCGTTGGTAAACTGAGTCATGCTTCTCGGATAAAAATTGATTTCTTACTGCCCGCCTGATGAGAGGTCACTTCGCCGGTCGGAGATTGCCTCACTACGCGCGCAAATCGTTATTCAGATGGTTTCCGCTACTCGATACAGCCTCGGAGTTAGGGATTTCGTGCAGATCCACATTCATAGCGGCTTTGAAAAGTGTCAGCCAGGTCCTTCGTTGTGAAGGCGTAAGTACTACGTTAATGTGACAATTGGGGGGCGACCTTGCTTCATCCGCGTGGGACTGTTACACCCTGCGCCATGCCGCTACCGCGCCAGAATTTCCGCCTCCGAGAACCGATTGGCCTCAAAGAGGGAATCTCCCTGGCCCGCGTCGACCACAAACAGATCGAATCGGATGACTACAAAAAGAGGCTGAAGGAGGCGCAGCTCGAATTGCTGCACTGGCAGCGCAAGCTGCAGGAGACCAAGAGCAATGTGATCATCGTGACGGAAGGTCCCGACGCGGCGGGCAAGGGGGGCGCCATCAAGCGCATCGTGGAGAAACTGGATCCCCGCCTTTACAAGGTACACTCCATCATCAAACCCACCAACGAGGAGTATACACACCACTACCTTTGGCGCTTTTGGAACAAGCTTCCCACCCAGGGGCAGATCGTCATTTTCGATCGTTCCTGGTATGGGCGTGTGCTGGTCGAGCGGGTGGAGAAGTTTTGCACGGAGGAGGAATGGAAACGAGCCTACCGCGAGATCAATGAGTTCGAGCGGCAGCTCGTCGATGATGGCTCGCTGATCCTGAAATTCTACCTGTTCATCGACAAGGACGAGCAGCTCAAGCGGTTCAAAGCTCGCGAGGCAGACCCTTACAAGCACTGGAAAATTTCCGACGAGGACTGGCGCAACCGCCGCCATTGGAAGGAAAACGTGGCCGCCGCCGAGGATATGCTGAAGCTCACCAGCACCGATCGCGCTCCATGGCACGTCATCGGTGCGAATTACAAGTGGCACACCCGCGTGAAGATGGTGAAAACCGTGGTGGATGCCTTTGAAAAGGCTGTCCTGAAAGACGCTGCCTATTAAGCCTATTCGTCCCCCGGCTCCAGTGCGCTCTTCAGCCCGAGCGCGCTGAGAAACCCATTTGCAGGGTCCGCGACCCTTTTCCTGGGTTTGGAAGCCGTCACCTTCTCGATTGCAAATGGCAGGGGGAGATTGTCGCGCCGCAGCTTGCGCAGGGTCACCTCGACCACGTCGGCCAGGGTGTAGCGGTCGAGGATGTTTGCGATGGCGTTGCGCACGTCAATCATGAGCATCCGCAGCCCGCAATGGTCCTCGTCGGGGCAGGTGCAGCGAATGTAATCCGTCTCGCTCGCGCAGGCGATGGGAGCCAGGCGGCCATCGATCAATCGCACGAGTTCCCCCATGCGAATCTTTTCCAGCGGCTTGGCCACGGCATAGCCG
>JAYUWZ010000313.1:0-1828 GCA_043753265.1 Verrucomicrobiaceae bacterium | reverse complement strand
GCAAATCCGCGAGGCGACCGCTCCCCTCCCCAAGGGCGCGCCGCTCGCATGGGCGTCGCAACCGGGGATGATCCGCGTCTTTGGAACAGCCACGGGGGCGAGCTCGGAGCCGTTTGCGTACTACAAGCTGTACTCGTCGGACAAAATGGTGATCACCAAGGATTTCACAGCGTTCCGACCGCAGGATGAAATCGCGGCCTTTGCGACCACGCCCGAGCTTTACGCGGACATCAACAAGCCGGTGCTGGTGCAGGACCCGGAGGGCGGAATCACCGTGGACACGGTGAAGCATCGCGCGGTGTACCCCGTGCTCGATCCCAAGGCGATTGGCTTTGTGGAAGGCTTTGGGATCGGCAGCGGCACGCCGGATCTGATCAATCCCCCCGGCTACGCAGGGCCCTTTCCAATCAAGGCTGACTACAATCCCGTGACGGGGCCGAATCCCGCGCCGATGCCGGTGAAGTGGCTCTATGTGCTGAAGGACGGAACGCTGATCGCGCCGACTGGCGCGAGCAAGGGTGTGAGCACTTTTGCGGGAGCCAACGCACCGACGCGGCAGAATCCCATCGTGGGCCGCATCGCATTTTGGACGGATGACGAGACGAGCAAGGTGAACATTAACACGGCATCGGAAGGCACTTTTTGGGACACGCCGCTGACGTCTTCGTATGCGGACTCCATCCAGCCGCACACGGGGCTGGGAAAATTCCAGCCCACGCAGGGAGAGTTCCAGCGGTATCCCGGCCACCCCTCCACGACCTGCCTGAGCCCGATTCTGGGACGCACGCTGGGGTGGACACCGCCAGGGGCCGGGGCGCCAATCAACTACGCCGACGCAAACTACCTCAACCTCAAGACCACCCTCTACGGGCTTGTGCCCCGAGTGAACGCGGGCGGGTCGATGTCGGCAACCGTTGATGTGACCACGGCGGCTGCGGTGGCACCGGAATTTGACCGGCTTTACTCCTCGGTGGATGAGCTGATGTTCAAGCCCGCGATGGGCAGTGCGACGACCGGTGTGTGGCCCTCGCGGCAGCCGAGTCACCCAAGCCTGACGGCGGAGCGCATCCAGCAGGTGCGCTTTTTTCTTACCGCAAACAGCCGCGCGCCGGAGCTGAATCTTTTTGGCCGGCCACGCATCGGCATCTGGCCGGTGAACACGAGCGAAGCCATGCGGAGCGCGAAGGATAACGTCTTCGCATTTTGCTCCACCATCGGCAGTAAATCCCTGCCGATGGGCGCGGGGCATTATCCGTTTTTCTTCGCGCGATCCGATTCAAAATCACCCGACAAGGATTACCTGGATGCGGCGCGCAACGGACGCAACATGACGCTCTACAAATATCTTCAAGACGTAACCTCGCAAAAGATCCCGGGCTTTGGCGGCGCATCCTTCCTCTCGAAATACCCGGACCCAGGAACGCCTGACAGTGCCTCGGACCGCGACCAGATTTTGACGGAAATCTTCGACTACATCCGTTGTGTGAATCTCTCGGACGGGAGCGGCACCGGCGGGCAGCCATTCACGCCGCCGTATCTCAACAATGACAGCCACTATGCGGGGCAGGTGACACCGATTGAGATCGGGAAGACGCGGGGCTTTGGGCGATTTCCCACGGTGAGTGAGGCGGTGGTGCTTTTTTCCAAGGAGCCGCGCGGCACGAAAAAGCCGACAGACCCTGAACGCATGCGTGCAGTGCTGCTGCTGGAGTGCTTTACGCCCTCGTTCGGATACATGGGGATGAAGGACACGTATGCGTTCCGGGTGAAATCCGACATTAAGATCGAGGACCCGGTGACGAAGGCGCCCATCAACCTCTTTCCGAGC
>JAYUWZ010000312.1:0-8795 GCA_043753265.1 Verrucomicrobiaceae bacterium | reverse complement strand
CCGCACAAGAACTGGCGTAACATTGCGCCTCCTTTCCCCTTTCATCCGCCCCAACTTCCAATCACGCCCAATGCTGGCGGCCCTCATCGTTCGCACTGCCTCAAAATGGCTGCTCGGTGAGTGGTTGAAGCAGGTCTGATCGTATGATTACCATCATCATTCTACCAGAAACCGAACGTTCCTCATGACATCCGAAGCATTGCAAACAAAGGTATTCGCCGACCTCAACGCGCTCGGCTTCACCCCGGCCAAATCGCTGCCGCTGCCAGACCTCGAAGCCAAACTCCGGCCTGTCGGAGAAATTGCCGGACGCCTGATGGCGCTTGACGCGTTGGTCACCTGGGTGGTGTTTACGGAGGAGGATGCTTCGACGGAGCGCGTGGAGCAGTATATCGAGCGCAATGAGCTATGGGGCTGGCTCACGGAGGAGGAAACCGAGATCATTGAGACCCCGCGCGCGGAGGCCAATGCAGCGCACTCTGGAACGATTGGATGGAAACTGGAGAACATGTGGGCGCTCGCGTGGGTGCTGGGATTCGATCTGGAGCCGGATTTGGAGGCAGCCCAGATCCCGGATAAGGTGACGCGTCACATGATCTACGACTTTCTGCCCGGGTTGGGAGCGACAGTGGAACAACTCGTGGCCAAGTCCACACCGCGCACAACTTCCGAGGTGATCGCCATGGGATACCGCTTCTACGCGGCACACAACGCCGTGCGAAGCGCGCAACTGGGCGGGGACACCGTGCCTGCGGGATTTCATCCGATCATGCATGGCGGCGCTGTGCATGAAAGGCGGCACTCCCTCTCGTGGTGCCTCACCCCCGGCGTGGATTGGGACGACACCGACCTGAGCACCTAGCTATACAATGCCTAAATCACTTTCGGTTTAGTGCAGGACTGAAAGCGAACCCGAAATTATTTTTGGCAACTCCTCAATCCTGCGCGCGAGAGGCCGGGGATGTCTCGATGTTGCACAGAGTCTCCTCCTTTTTGATAAATCGTCACCCCGAGCGAGGAACGAGTCGAGGGGCCTCACTTCACTGGCTGTGCCATCTCAGTTCTCCAATCTCAAAAGGTTCACCATTTTCACGGTCCTTCTGCTGTCCTCTTTCAGTAGAGCTCACTCCTCTCAATAGTCCCGATTTCAAATGCACTCGGCATTACTTTTGGCAACTGCAACAGATCACTACCCAGACTCATTTCCCCCGTAACACCGTGTGCCGGAGGTAGTCTGTGAGCTCTGGCGTGGCTGGCTTGGAGAGCATGGCTTCGCACTCGCCCTGTTCGAGCAATTCCCCCGCACCATCCCGCACAGCGATGAATGCCATCCAGTCAGCGACGCGGCGCGCCTGGGCAATGTTGTGGGTGACGAGCACAATGGTGAGCCGTGATTTGAGGCGGACGATGAGATCCTCGATTGCTGCGGTGCTGCGCGGATCGAGCGCGCTGGTGGGTTCGTCCATCAGCAGCACCTCGGGCTTCACTGCCAGTGCGCGTGCGAGGCACAAACGCTGTTGCTGCCCCACGGAAAGCACAGTGGCCGGTTGGCGCAGACGATCGCGCACCTCGTCCCACAGCGCGGCTTCGCGGAGGGCGGATTCCACGAGCGCGGATTGCTCGGCACGCGTGAGAGAGCCGAGTCGTTTCGCGCCAAAGAGCACATTCTCGCCGATGCTCGCAGGAAAAATGACGGGTTGCTGGAAGAGCATTCCCACGCGGGCTCGCAGGGCATTCACCTCGATGTTGTTGATCGATCCGCCCTTCACCAGGACATCCCCGCTCGAGCTGAGCCCGTGCACGAGATCATTGAGTCGGTTGATGCTCCGGAGCAGTGTGCTTTTGCCTCCGCCGGAGGGCCCGATGATCCCAAACACGCGCCCGCTTTCCACGCAAAAGCTGGCATCCCGCACCAGCACACGACTGGCACAGCGAACGGTGAGCGAACGTACTTCGAGAATGGGATCAGGCATGGGCTTCTTCATGGCTGCGCAAGCGGGCGGGCAGCGCGGCGAGGCTGAGTGAAAAGACGAGGCCGAGCAGGACGAGCGCGGCCCCCCAGAGCTTTGTGCCCACGGCGGGATCGAATGAATCCTGCGCGAGGATGAAAATGTGATAGGGCAGGGTGAGCACCGGGCTCTCCGCGATGGCGCGAGGGAAGGTGGCACCCGCAAAGATCGTGGCGGTGAACATGATCGGCGCAGTCTCCCCGGCAGCTCGCGCGAGCCCGAGCAGCGATCCGGTGATGAGCCCCCCCCACGACTGCCGCATCAGCACGGCCCAGACGATTTGTGACTGGCGCAGGCCCAGTCCGGCAGCGGCTTCGATGTAGCGCTGCGGAATCGCGGCAATCCGTTCAATCAACACAACGGTGACCGTCGGCAGCATGCACATCGCAAGCACGAGTCCGCCTGCGAGCCAGGATTTTCCCCACCCGCACCACTGCACGAAGACCATGAAACCGAAGATGCCGAACACGATGCTGGGCAGTCCATTCGCGGTGTAGAGCACAAGCCGCAGCCATCGGCGGGCACGCGGCGAAACCAGCCACACACGTTCCGTGAGCGCGATGGCGATGGCAAACGGCGTGCAGGCTACAAATGCCGTCGCAAGCAGAATGAGTGTGCCCACTAGATTCCACAGAATTCCACCCGACGCGCCGACAAGGCGGATTTGCTCCGTGAAAAAGGGCAGGCTCAGGGCCGGCCATCCGCGCCGGGCGATCACGAAGACCAGGCCGCACAGAACGGTGAGCGCCACGAGGGCGCAGAGCGCTGCAACGCCACCCAGAATCAGACCACGCACCCTACGCATCGTGCCTCCTTCGTAGCATGCCAAGCAGCGTCACCAACCCGGTGAGCACAAGCAGCAGCAGGCCCAGTCCCATGATCGCCCCCCAATGGAGCGGGTCGCCATAGGCGATGTTCGTCTCACTGCTGCCGAGCTTGCTGGTGAGCGTCTGCCCTGCCTCCAGCAATTGATTGGGAGAAAACAAGGATGCGGGCACGTTATTGTCCTGCCGCCCGACCACAAGGAACACGGCAATCGTCTCGCCCAGCGCGCGGCCCAGCGAGAGCAGCATTGCCGCGCCGATGCCGCGCCTGGCCTGCGGCAGGCAGAGGCCCCAGATGGTCTCCGCACGGGTGAGCCCCAGCGCACGACCGGCACGCCGCTGCGCAGCAGGCACTGCGCGCAGGGCGTCGTCGGCAAGAGTCACGATGGTCGGCAGGATCATCACTGCGAGCAGGATTCCGGCGGTCAGCAGCGTGTCGCCACTGAGCGGCTCGAACCGTTCAAAAGTATCATATACCCAGTCGCGCAGAAGCAGGATGCCCAGGAGCCCGTAGACCACCGAGGGTATTCCCGCGAGCATCTCTATGAGCATTTTTGCCGCAAGGCGTGCCCGTCTTGGCAGATATTCCGAAATGAAGACCGCCGCCCCGAGCCCAAGTGGTGCAGCCAGCAGGAGCGCAATGAGCGCCACGACCACCGAACCGTAAATCATCGAAAGCGCTCCGAATTGATGCTGCCGGAAAAACCACTTTGTGCCCGTAACGTAGCTCGTTCCCTCGTGCTGCCACGCGGGGATGCTCTGCCAGGCGAAGACGCCGACGAGCAGCACCAGCACGGCAAGTGCAAAGCCCGTAAACAGCCACGAAAAGGCGCGGGTCACTTTATTGCTTCAGTGACTTGAGAGGAAGGTAGCCGTGCTTTTTCACCAGTTCCTGCCCGCGTTCCCCAAGCAGGAAATCCACCATCGGCTTGGCATCACCCGCGGGCTCCCCATTGGTCACCACGAAAAGCGGACGGCTCAGTGGGTATTTGCGCTGGGCGATAGTGGCCTCGGTCGGCTCGACCGCCTTGCCATCATCCCCCACGAGCGCCAGGGCAAAGACTTGCTTTCCATCGGCCCACGAGGAGGAAAGCTGGGACAGCGCGCCGCGTGTGCTGGCGACTTTGCTGCGCGTCTCCTCATTGCCGCCCACCTCGGGGAAACTCACCTGCGGCGCGGCCTTGGGGCTGCCGTAGAGCCAGTGTACGAAAACCTCCCACGTCCCACGTCCCGGCTCCTTGTTGAAGAAGGCGATGCGCTGCGCCTTCGCACCGCCGACCGCTTTCCAATTGGTGATCTTGCCTTCGTAGATGTCCTTCACCTGCGCCTTGGTCAGCGTGCGCACACCATTCTCCCACACATCCTTCGAAACGATGAGCGCCACGGCATCCTCCCCAATCTGGGTCTCCTTGAACACGACCTTGGGATACTTCTTCCGATCATCGTCGCTGATGTGCTTGGAGATCATCCCGATCTGCACCTGGCCGTCACCTAGCATGGAGATGCCACCGCTGCTGCCGCCCTGCGTGTCCACCTGGATGTCCATCTTCTGCTCTGCACGCAGAATTTCCGCGGCCTCGGCTACGGGAAGATTCACCGTGGTGGAACCATTGATCTTCAGCGTTCCAGCAAAAAGGGAGCCGCTGGCGAGCAGCGAGAATACGAACGTGGAAAGGAGATTCATATATGCGCACATCGGCATAAACATGCCGTGCAAACTCCGCAATCGCAAAGCGTATTCCCCCATCGGGCGAGTGTGCTTGGAAGTGGTGTTCGCCATCCCGGAGGGATGACGGACCGTAGCCCCGGGTAAAGCGAGCTTGCGAGCAACACCCGGGGGCGTTGGCAATGCGAATCGCACCCCGGAGGTGGTGCTGGAGCTTTGTTTATTGGATCCACCGCCATTCGGTGACTGATTTGTGCTCTGGGTATATACGACACTTCCAATCAGGCCCCCAATCTGCCGTCAAAATCCGCCGTGACACCACTGCTCGGATGAGCTAAATTCTAACCATGGAAAGCGGAGGTAGAACAGTCGGGGCAGCAAGGAACCAAGTGCATCACTCACATAGGAAAGAACATCTTCTTTCCTACCTAATCCCCGCCCCGCAAAAACCACGAAACGCGCATAGTGCAACAACTGCAACAACCCCAGAAACCGGCATTCACAACCTACGCATACACTGGAACTCCACCAGCCGGAGTTGCTTGGATTGCGATTGGACGTTGAGCGTTGGGCGTTGGATGTTGGACGTTTCTCCCTCCGTCGCATCTATCGCCGATAATCCGTTTCCATTCCGCAAGGATTTCAAAATCAAGCGCTTGCGTAACGGGATTATCGGCGACGCCCGATCGCCGATAATCGCCCACTACATTCTCCGCCGGAATGCGCAACAACTGCAACAACTCCCTCCCAACGGCCCCACATCCCCCGTCGCATCTATTGCCGATAATCCGTTTCCATCCCGCAATGATTTCAAAATCAAGCGCTTGCGTTGCGGGATTATCGGCGACGCCCGATCGCCGATAATCGCCCACCACATCTCCGTGGAATGCGCAACAACTGCAACAACCCCCGCAGAGTGGATGGCGCTCCCCGAGCCCCACGGCTCTGCCGTCTCTCCGAGAGTTACCATTGGGCATTGCAAAACATACGCGCACGCAGCGCGCAAATCAAAAGGGAGGGGCGATCACCCCACCACTTTACCAGCCGCGCAGAGGAACGAGCAATTTACAGACGTATTACAGAGTTTTGACAATTTCCCGCCGGCAATGCGCCACGCTGGGAATCGTTAAATACTGTTCAGCGCACGCACTGGAAATTTTAGATTAACGAACCTCTTCGCAAAATATTCTGCAACCATTCAGAGAGCATTTTGGGTGGAGGCAGGGTGAAGGAACCCGACCCAAGGTCTGTCGCAACCCACACAGGAGATTCTCCAAATACCGTCACACTTTATGCCCGTCCAACCGTCCGTCCCCGTCTTCCATGCCATGCCCGCTGCAATGGGCACCACTGCTCGCGCTGGGGTTCCGCGCATTGCTTGGCACTCCCGCCCCAGCGTGCTTTTCCTCACGCTGTTGGTGGCGATTTTCTTTGGCTCGTCCACTGGCGCCCAGGCCCTCACCGCTACGTATAATTCCGCCGCCGATGTGCCAGCGACCGCCGCCACATTCAGCGCCACAGGGGAGACGGTGGATTTTACGCTCAACTTCGCGCCCGTCACGGGCAGCACACTTACTGTCGTAAACAACACGGGGCTCGATTTCATCGACGGCGAGTTTTCCAATCTATCGCACGGGCAGTTGGTGCCGCTGAAACACCTGGGCATCACCTATCATTTTGTGGCCAGTTATTACGGGGGCACGGGCAATGATCTGGTGTTGCAGTGGGCCAAGGTGCGCCCTGTGGCATGGGGGTGGAATGCCTTTGGCAACATCGGCGACGGAACCACCACGGACGCCATGGTGCCTGTCAATGTACCGACTGCCGGCACACCGCTTTCCGGCAAGACAATCCTCACCGTCAGCACGGGCGAGTGGGTGAGTGTCGCACTGTGCTCGGACGGCACCCTGGCCACCTGGGGGGCGAATGATTTCGGCCAGCTTGGTGATGGCACCAATGTGGGGATGAGTTTGTCGCCAGTGTTGGTCGACACCACTGGTGTTCTTTCCACCCGCCGTGTGGTGGCCGTGGCATCAGGAGCGTATCACTGCCTCGCGCTTTGCGATGACGGCACCGTGGTGGCCTGGGGCAGCAATGGCTCGGGGGAACTCGGCGACGGCACCACTACGAATAGCAATGTGCCGGTGATTGTGGATGCCACCGCTGGCTCCGCGCTGGAGCAAAAGAAGGTCGTGGCCCTCGCCGCAGGGTATCAATACAGCCTCGCGCTATGTTCGGATGGTACGGTGGTGGCATGGGGCGACAATGCGCGTGGACAGCTCGGCACTGGCGTGGTGGGCGCTGGCAACGTGGTGCCCGTGGCGGTGGACATCAGCGGTGCGCTCAATGGGAAGACGGTGACCGCAATCTCTGCGGGAGTCTATCACGCTCTCGCGCTGTGCTCGGACGGCACAGTGGCCTCCTGGGGCGACAATGAATTTGGAATGCTGGGCACCGCCTCGGTGCCGATTGGCACTGGCAGCCAAAGCAACTCGCCTGTTCTGGTTGATGTCGCTGGCAAGCCACTGGGCAAATCGGCCATCGCCCTGGGCGCGGGGCTCTCGCATAGCGTGGCTCTGTGTGCGGATGGCACAGTGGCAGCATGGGGTGCTGATGATACCGAGCAGCTTGGCACCGGCATTGGCAATGGATCGAGCAGCGTGCCCGTGGGCATCGCTGGGCTGCTCGCGACACGCCAGGTGGCAGCCATCGCGGTCGGCCTGCGGCACACCATCGCTCGCTGCACGGATGGTGTGGTGGTCGGCTGGGGCTTTGGAGGCCACGGTGAACTGGGCTACAATGGAACTGCGAATCGCAACGTGCCAGGCGCGGTGAATACCACGATTCTTGGCCCTGGCCAGCGGCTCGTTGGCATCGGCAGCGGCAACCGCTCACACCATTCTCTCGGCCTCGCAGCCGTGGGGCCCGTCGTGCTTTCCTCTCCAGTGGCAGGGGTAGTGAGCAATTCCCCGCTCGCGCTTGCATTTACGATGCCGGAGAACGCGACACCCGGTTCTTTGACGATCATTTTCGAGGGCACAGTCACAAGCCAGTTGCTGCTCGCCGGCACTCAGGAAAGCACGGGTAACCATGGCTTCAGCATCGTTCCTTCAAATCCCACTTCCAGCGTACATGTGGTGAGCGGGGATCCGATTCCCGATGACACCTACACCGTCACCATTGCCTATGAGGACAGAGCGCAGAACATATGGCAGAGCTCAACGGCGAATGTGACGACCGATACCGCCACACTCGCTCCGCTTCTCACAACACCCGCCACCGGCGGCGTTATTAATGGCGCAGTCGCCGTGGATTTCACCCTGCCCGAGGCTGCGCTCGCAGGTTCGCTATCGCTCACTTTCTCAAACGCAGGCGGGAGCAAAGTGCTCGTAATGGCGGCATCGGAAACCACAAGCGGCCAGCATACATTCAGCTTCGACCCTGCAAATCCCACAGCCTCGCCACAGATTGTCTCCGGGCCTGCAATTCCAGACGGCATCTACACCGTCACGCTCACCTATGGCGACACCTTGCCCAATCCCCAGGCCACGGCCGTATCCACGATTGTAAGGCTCGATCACGCAACGCTTGCGCCAGTGCTCACATCCCCCGTAAGCAATAGTGGCTTTGGCACAAACAAGAATGTGACCTTCACCCTCCCAGAGGCTGCCGCGCCGGGTACGGTGAAGCTAACCTTCGATGACGGTATTGCCCCGCTGGTGCTCGTGCTGGCCACTGCCCAGGAAGTTTCCGGCGCGCGCAGCTTTACCTTCAATCCGGCGGATCCAACAGCGACCGCTGCGATTGCGAGCGGCCCGGCGATTCCCGATGGAATCTATAGCGTGACGCTCAGCTACGAGGACACGGCGGGCAACGGAGTGATCACTTCCGCCATCTCCACGAATGTGCGCGTGGACACCGTGGCCCCAATGCTCTCTGGCACTTTCTCTCCGCTCGTCGTCAGCGCCGGAACACTTCCCGACTACCGCCTTCAGGCGACTGCGACGGATACCAGCACGGTGACGCTCACGCAGAATCCCTTGGTGGAAAACAACCCGGGTGATCGTCTCGTGACCATTACCGCCACGGATGCCGCGGGCAACCAGACAAGCACGAGCTTCACCATCTCGGTGCGCGGACTCGTGAGGACAAGGCTGCTGGGCCAGGGTGACGCAGCTCCGGGACGTGGCGCCGTGGGCGGCCCGCCTGCGGATGCGATTCTTGCGAGCTTCGGAGTGCCTGCGATTGATGAGGCTGGCAACGTCGTGTTCCTCGCGCAATGGCGCAGCGGCACAA
>JAYUWZ010000311.1:0-4171 GCA_043753265.1 Verrucomicrobiaceae bacterium | reverse complement strand
GCCTTCCTAGATGTGCCGGTCACTCTACATGGGCACCTTGGAAGCGCCTTTGATTTCACCGTGGATATCAGCATGAGGCTTGCCGTCATCAACTCGGTTTGAGGCATGCACATCGTCAGCCGAGTGCAGCAGATCTAAAAGTCCCACAAGCCGGCCCAATGAAGGCGCCACGGTATCCATGCGGTTACGGAGGCTGGGGGGCGAAAAGCAAAACCGCCGTGTCCTGCTCACTCTTGGAGTAAACAGACCACGGCGGTTTTATCAAGGAGGTGGCGACTACTCGGTGACGAATGTGCCAGCCTGCTCGATTCTGCTGATGTGTGCGAACGGCTTGTCGTAATCGTCGTTGTGAATGTGCTCAATACGAATGTCCGCGGTGAGCCCTTTCAATTTCGCGGTATCAATCGTGCCATCAATCTTTACCAGTCCTCCAACTGCCTTCTCACCTAGCCACTGCACCAACTCCTCTGCCAGTTGTGATTTGCCAGGTGCGTAGTTCTTGCCAGCCGAGTAAACATAAACCGGATGGTTGAGCGACGTGACCTGAAACACGATCCTTAGTGCTCCGGTTGATCTGTCAAACACGTCTGACACCTTTGCTCTGTAGTCACCTTCTGGTAGGTCGTAGCTCGGAATCTTTTTGAATGTGAATCCCATGTATTTATTCCTCCTTTCCAAGCACTGTTCTCCTGCGATTCATTTCGCATTCCGGCTGTGAAGGTCGTGCTTCCTTGCGTGCCGTAAAATTCTCTGGGAAGTTGAGCCGTGCATCTTTGCCCCATTGTTCAAAGGCTGCCTCATCACGGGCTTCTGCTGCTGCGCGTGCCGCGTCGAAGGTGCCAATGTGAACCGTTTTGCCAGCCACAGTGATGATGGCCTTGTAGCAGTTGATCCCACTGGGAATACGGTAGACGCCCCGATACTCAGTTTTTGACCCCGCTTTCCTGCTGCGCGGAGTTTGGCCATTTTTGCAGAGTTCTAGATTTTCCCTGCGGTTGTTGAGCCCATCGCCATCCTTATGCACCACCGTGTATCCCTTGGGTGGTTGAAGCAGGAACCGGTGAAGGTAGATGCGCTTCTTCCTGTTGTTCTGATGGGTGATGTCGGTTGCCGCATAGTATTTCCCGTTTGGCTCCTTCTGCGCATACCACTGATGCTGGCTTACGAGTTTTGCATCATTCTCGTCTATAATTGAAACTTTGTTCTGGGTGAGGCTTATTTCTGTCATTCTGCTTTTAACTCACTGGAGGCTTTCATTCCGCTTGCTTGGAATATCGAATCGATGCCTCAGTGATAAATGCATGATAGCAATGTGTTTGTGTAATTGCAATTATATAAGTTGGCAAAATGCAATTATGTGTAATCTGGAATGGTGTAAAAAACTCAATGCAAACGGTAAAGACTTGTCAATGCTTAGAGAGTAAATGAATGTGAAAATGCTCTCTTTCTGTATCAATTAATAACTAATAAATGAATTGCAAGTATGTATATTATAGAATGAGATTATAAACTGATGAATTGTTGAATATTCATGAGAAAATAAATTCAGTTATTCTCTAAGCATTGACAAGTCTTTACCGTTCACTGGTGTTTTCTGCATCATCGTGCAATAAACAAAGTGCTGAGTTTACTCCTGTTCACTCGCACGCCTCGCAACACCACCTGGGCCGTCATCCGTATACCAGCGATGCCATGCGATATATTCCACAATCTCCTCCTCGGGCATACCAACCGTTGCGCGCCTGTTTGCCATTCTGTAGTGAGCAGAGCGATCCGGGTCCTCGGCGATAACCGTCCGTTTCTTCAGCTTTGAGAGCAGGCTGCGGATAGTTTTCTCGCCGATAGGGAGGACTTTCTCCACCTCGGTCGCAACCATCTTTACGTAGTGATTTCCGGTCGTCCCGCTGACTACTGACGCGGCCTGCACGTTTTCAAGGTGAGCCGTCAGGATTGCCTCCCTCATGCCGTGGAGTCTCGCTGCAACCACATCGAATTCCAAACCCGGCTCCTCATAGTTGATTGGAGCACGCGCATGGCACCAGGTTTGAATGTCTCTCTTGCGCCCGGTATAGTGCTTTTGCGGCAGGAATTTGCCAGTGGCCTCGGTCCGGATAAGCTTCGCGGCCTCAAGGCGAATCATCGCATTCTCGACGACTTGCCTACTTTTGAGGAACGGGAGGCTCAGAGTCATAATCAGCTCAGCACTCTCCGTGGACCAATACCGCCACTCATGGAAAGATTGGATGTCGCCGATATTCTGCGCCTGCTCGGCCTGGAGGTATCTGTAAACAACGGCGGCGGTTATATCGAGTCGACGTGCTATCGCCACAGAGAAACTCGCTATGCCGGTGCGCTGGGGGAGTTGCTCGGCGTCTTGGCGAATCAGCCTTCGATCTCTTCCTAGCTGTTCTGCACGCAGGCATTCGCTTCGCAGGAGATCGCCCACGTCCCTTTTTTCAGTCGCCACGTCTACCACTGTTGGCATCGGGACAATTGACGGGCGCCCATTTTCCGGAAATGCCACGGAGTAGTCGACGCCTCGAATCCGCTCGCGCCACGGAGTAGTAATATCGCGCCGTCTAGCTGCAAACTCCGCTAGCGACCGGAATTCGCCGCGGGTCATGAATGGTGTAGCTTCGGGTGACATATGCGAATGGTTTTGGGGTCTGCTTGAAAGTGGTTGCCGCGCCCAGTCCCGGCTTGACGATGGCGGGACTCGGCCTGCGAACTGATGTTCTGAACGGGACAATGCTGACAACGACCAAGCGCGGGTGTTGCTTCAGGATGACGTTATGCGCGGTCAGTGCTCAGGTCGGGCGGCATACATCGGCGCGCGTATGCTGGCGTTTAGTGAGCAAAAAGTGAAAAGGTTCTACAGCGACAGGAAAACGTGGCTTTTTGCGTACCTTAATATTCCTGATTCCTTTCACGTTCTTCGGATCCGCAACAATCTCCTGTTCTTTTCGCAGATTGGTGTAGGCGACGACCTTAGTAATAGCGCAGTGACCTGTTACCACCATGGGCGGCAGGTGCCTCTCATTGTCGCGGTTATATGCGAAGCCTTCAGCGACCTTTCGGGAGAGAGACCACGACACGCCATCCTTTTTGGCCGGATCGTAGTAGCCTCGATAGATACGCACCCGATTGGGAAGTTTTTGAAAGTATCGCATGCTTGACGGGTGAACAATTGGATAAGAGATGCCACCGTATGCGTCTTTCAAAGCCGCGGCGATTGACTGTAGTGCGCGCAAGTATCTCATTTCATCTTCTAACAGGACGTGGTTGAGTGAGGTATATTCTTCGAGCAGGGCACAGCCTTCTAGCTTGAGTCGTTTTCTGTATTCGATCAGTTGTTTCATGTTCATAGTGTGCCCGGGGCCGAGAGCTGAGTGCATCAGTGGTTGGGGGATTTTATTGAGAAGTCACCGCGCCCAGTCCCTTGCTCGAAGGTAACCGGGCGCAGCGTGTGGGTGCTGAGTTGCCAGTCCCGATGTCCCAAGGAAGAAAAGGACACCGGCGCAGCACCGTGGAAAAGTTGTGTTCTGAGGGGAGGGGAGTTATTCTGGGGAACAATGGTGGTCGCCGGATTGAACCGACACCGTATTGGACTATTCCATTCGTTCGTCTCGCAACATTGAATACACCAACCTAGGAAGGGCCTCCGCTGCATTGACCAGTTTATCGCACATTGCACGGCTGGCTGAATTGATGCGCTCGAACATCCCTGCTCCACTCCGTATTAGGCCGATTGATGTGCGGAAGACCCTATGGGAGGGCACGTGGCGAATGTAGATGTGTTTAAGTCGCAGTCGATACTTTTTAGGAAATAGGCTATAGAATGCGGTTTGCAAAAACTGATCATCTGGGTTAATCGATTCCTCCGGATACCAATCGATGCGAATGCTATGGAACATGCGCCATAGATGAATATATCGAAGGAGCGGGATTGGGGTGACTATCAAGCCTCGATCACCTGGAATTGAGCCAAAGTCTAGCTCCCTAAGCTGCGCAGCCGTGAGGATTGTCTTGCCGGTTTGTTCGTCAAACCGTGAGTGGATTTCGTCAAGAGGACGACCGTAGAATTTCGACATAAGATTGTGCCGTTGCTGGGGAAGGGGATCGGACCCATCCCCGGCGCGGGCTTATTGGATTTACGTGGCCGTGGGTTGTG
>JAYUWZ010000310.1:0-1830 GCA_043753265.1 Verrucomicrobiaceae bacterium | reverse complement strand
TTGAAACACAAGGTTTCAACTCTTGAACGGGATGAGCTGGGTGGCAAGCCGGTATTGGATGGAATTGGAAACCCGGCGGCCTCATTTTTCAGGAGTGCATCCCGCGCGTTTACGCTACAATCCGCCGTATGAAGATGACCCGCAGAACTTTTCTCCAGGCCACCGCAGCCCTCGCGCTTCCCCGGATCGCCCAGGCAGCGGAGACCAAGCCCCTCATCGGCTCCCAACTTTACGGCTGGGGCCAGTATTTGCAGCGTGAGGGCAAAAAGCTGGAGGACCATATCGGCAGCGTGTTTTCAGCACTACGCGACGCAGGCTATGATTATGCCGAGGGCAATCTCGGCAGTCCCGACTCCACGGCCCGCCTGGCGAGCATGCTGACAGAGCGTGGCCTCAAACTGGTGAGCCTCTACACCGGCGGCTCCCTGCACGAGGCAGGCAAGGCCGAGCAAAATGCCGAGACCCTGATAAAAAACGCCCTCGCCGCCAAGGAGGCCGGGTTCCACATCATCAACTGCAACCCCACGCCCATCGGCCGCCCCAAGACGGATGATGAGCTCGTCACCCAGGCTAAGGCGCTGATGCTCATCGGAAGCGAACTGGCGAAGGCTGGGATTAAATTCGGAGTGCACAACCACACCCCGGAGATGCTGAACAACGCGAAGGAATTTCATTCCAACTTCCAGCAGACCGAGGGCAGGTTCGTGGGTTTTTGCTACGATGTGCATTGGGTCTTTCGCGGCGGGGTGATGCCGCCGGACGCCCTCATGGCATACGGCTCGCGCGTTGTGTCGTGGCACCTCCGCCAGAGTCGCGACAAGATTTGGTGGGAAGACCTCGATACCGGGGATGTCGATTACGTTGCCATCGCTGAATACGCCAAGGAGCGAAAGCTGCCGCCTTACTACACAGTGGAACTCGCGTTGGAGGGAGCCACAAAAGTCACCCGGAGCGGTGTGGAGAACCACGCCCGGAGCATCGAATTCGTGAGGCGCGTATTTGGTGCGTGATGTACGAAGTGGAGCGGTTGAATAAATTTCGCCGAGTTGTGTCCAAGCTTCCATGAAAACCCTCCCACTGATTGCCGCTGCCATTTGCACATCGACGCTTTTCGCGCAAAATCAAGTTCCGGTACCGCAGCCAATCCATCAGAGACAAAGGATTGTGACCCCGATGGGCCAGCCCACCACCAGCGTGGCGGATATTGACGGGGCATTTGGCTTCAAGCTCGGAGAGGTGTTCACACCCGAGTCAGGTGCAAAATCCAAGATGCTATCCGGCCTGGAGGTATACCGGGTAACTCCCAAAATTCCGAATCCCACGTTCTCCATTTACGAAATTCACGTGAGCGTGACTTCCCGCAAGATTTGCCAGATCAGCGCCGAGGGTGAATCAACACCGGACGGCGCAACGTTCCGTAAGGTGCAGACTTTTCTGGCGCGCAAGTACGGCGGGGAGATTACAAAGGATGGAAGTTCGTTTGAGAAAAACGGGCGTTTTGCGCTGTTGGAAAGTATGGCGACACAGCAGGACGACATGGCACGCTTCAAGGTGACTTACACCGATACGGAACTCTACCGGGCGGCCTACCAGGAGTTCAAACTGAGTGAACGAACCAAGTTGATTGAGGGGTTTGATGGCGCGGGATTGTAGGATTCGTTGGCCCTTGCACTCACTCCTCGATCGGCACGCGTGGGAGATCCAGGTCGAAGAGTTCGCCCCAGGGACTGCGGTGAATTACTTGCACGGCCTTGCGCCAGCTTTGCTTTGAGTCGGGCCATTCCGTCTCCTCCTCAGGGCCCCACCAAAGGTAGCGCACGCCAAGCTTGG
>JAYUWZ010000309.1:0-4173 GCA_043753265.1 Verrucomicrobiaceae bacterium | reverse complement strand
ACATCATCGAGGAAGCACGAAAGGGGAACCTGTGATGCGATCCCACCTTTCACCTCTCCACCTCTCACGTCTCACGAAGTGTGCCTAGCCCAGCCATGGACTCTCATCACCTGCCCCGCATGTCCCGCCGCGAAATCATCAAATGGCTCGCTGCCACCACTGCGGCGATGGCCGCAAGCGGCACGCTGCCGCTCGGCAACCTCGCCTACGCCGCGCCGATCGACGCCCCCGGCTATGGCAGCGATCCAGACGTCCTCAAGTTTTACAAACCGGGCGACGTCTGGCCCCTCACCCTCAACGAGGCGCAACGCAACACCACCACCGTGCTCTGCGACATCATCCTGCCAGCCGACCACCTCGGCCCCGCTGCAAGCACGCTGGGCGTACCGCAATTCGTCGATGAATGGGTGAGCGCCCCCTACCCCATCCAGGCATTGGATCGGCCCATCATTCTGGAAGGCCTCGCCTGGCTGGATACCGAGGCGAAGAAGCGTTTCCAAAACAACTTCGCCGCGCTCGACGCTACCCAGCACAAAGCGATCTGCGACGACATCTGCAACGCAGCCACGGCAAAGCCGGAGTTCGAGGCCCCCTCCCATTTCTTCGCCCGCTTCCGGGCCATCGCCGCCGGTGGATACTTCAGCACCCCCGAAGGCTGGACGGCCATCGGCTACGTAGGCAACGCCCCTCTCGCCTCATTCGACGGCCCACCAAAAGCGGTCCTCGACCGCCTCGGAGTGGAACAAACCGTACAATAGAACGAATGGCTTCAAAGTTACAAAAAGCGCGTTTTCAATCGGCACGCCTTGGACTGCGTGCGGCATTCGAGCGGAGCGAGAAAGCCTGCCGAAGGCAGCCCGTAGGGCGAGCGAAGCGAGGCAAAGTGTAACGGCGACGCCCCCTTGGTGGTGGGCGCAGGCGGCAGGCGGCTTGAAGGAGTTTGCCGATTCTCGCGAAGCAGCATCAATACGCCAGCACTCGAAAACACCCGTTCCAAATTTTGTTCCGCACTTTAAACGCTAAGAGCCGCCCCAAAAAACAATCACCTCGTCTCACCCGCACCACACTCTCTCCATGTCCATCTTTCCACGTCTCGCCACCGGCATCGCTGCCGTCACCCTCTCCCTCACTTCGATCCAAGCCCAGGAGCTCAAGCTCAAGGACAACGACGTTTGGGTGATGGCCGGTGATAGCATCACCGCGCAGCGCCAGCACTCCAACTACATCGAGGCATTCTTCCGCACCCGGAACCCAAAGCTGAATTTGCACTTCCGCAACTCCGGCATCGGAGGCAACCGCACGAGCCACATCCTCAAGCGATTCGACTACGACGTGGCCGCGTGGAAGCCCACCATCGTGAGCATCGAGCTCGGCATGAATGATGTGAATGGCCCGCAGGACGCTTACATCAACGGGATGAAGGAGATCATCGCCAAAATCCGCGCCATCCCCGCGCAGCCCGTTCTCTTTTCCTCCAGCCCGGTGGACGATGGCAGCATGATGAATGACTGGCGCTCGCCGCGCTGCGAAAAGATCCATCCCTTCACCGTGGCACTGAAGAAGCTCGCCGAGGAGGAGAAGGTGGTCTTCGTGGACCAGTATCATCCGCTCGTGGACGTGTGGGGGCAGAACCGCCGCAAGGGCGCGGAAGCCGCGGCAGCCAAGGCTGCCGCAAATCCGCCTGCTCCCGCTCCCGCAGCACCAACGCCTCCCGCTCCTGCTCCCGATGCAAAACCGGTGCCGCCAAAGGCTCCCATTCCGCCCTCGCTCATCCCGCTCGGCGGCGACCCAGTGCATCCCGGCCCCGTCGGCCAGTACAACATGGCAGCCGTGATTCTCAAAGGCCTCAAGGTGGATGGCAATGTGAGCTCTGCGACCATCAGCGCCGATGGCAAGCTGGTGGAAGCCAAAGGCTGCGCCGTGACCGAACTCAGCGCGAAGGACGGCAAACTCAGTTTCACGCGCCTCGACGAAACGAACCCCTGGCCAATCCTGCCCTCTGCGAAGTCGGCCATCAGGCTGCTACCCGAGATGCTCGATCTCTCGAAGTATATGCTCACCGTGAAAGGACTCGCCGATGGCGAATACAAGCTGAGCATCAACGACAAACTCGCCTGCACAGTATCCGCCAAGGATCTCGCCGCCGGATGGAATCTCACCTCCGTTTGTGAGGGCGCGCTCGCGGATCGTTCCATCGCGATCAATGCACACATCACCAAGCTGCAATCCGGCCTCAATAATCAGTGGCGCCAGGCCAGTCAGGCCAGGGACCAGGCAAAGCTTGCGGAGGCTCAAGCGGCCATTGAAGCCAACGAAGCCGAACTCCAAAAGCTCATCCAGCCCGTCGCCCTGCGCTTCGTGATCGAAAAATAGACAAATACAAGGAGGGCCATTCGTTGCGGTGCCCGTGGAAGGAAATGCAAAACTTAAGAACCCAGCGCCCACTCATCCAGCGCGTAGCCAGATTTCTGTGTCTTGAACTGTGCCTTCGCCTCCACGCAATCGGCCAGGTAAGTGGCATCGCGGGCCACTCCGGAGAAACGCCCCGAGCCCCAAGTATAAAGCCACGGCAAGCCCAGGAAGTAGACACCCGGCACCGCAGTCACGCCACGCCGGTGGGTCGGGTAGCCTTTCCCATCGAACACCGGAATTTCGATCCAGCGGTAGTCCGTCTTGAAGCCCATACTCCAGATCACTGTGCTGATGCCCGCTGCGGCAAATTCCAGCTCCGTGCAGGTTCCCTCCGGCTGCCATACAGGCTGGTAGCGTGCTTCCGTCGGCGCGCTGACTCCATGCTTCACAATGAACTCATCAATGGAGTTTTTGATTTTCCCGGCCACCGCGTCTGCCTGATCGAGGTTCTTTTTGAGGTCATCATCAAACGTGATCTGCGTTCCTCGAATGTCACGCAACCTGCCATAGAGCTGCATTCCCTCGCTGGCAAATTTGCGGAGGTCGATGTCGCGCCCACCATCGCGGCCCGTCACGTAGTGGTTGGCTTTTGCACGCACCCGGTCCTGCTGCGGATGCTCGTCCACAGGCATGTCGTAGTAGCCCATGTCGTGGAGCCAATCCACCACATCGCGTCCGCGATAGCGACGCGCGGTGCGCGGCGCGCCGCCCACGCAGAGATGCACTCGGCGGCCAGCGAGATGCAAGTCCTCCGCAATCTGGCAGCCCGACTGGCCGCTGCCGACCACGAGCACATCCCCCGGCGGCAGCGCCTCCGCATTGCGATAGCCAGAGGAATGCATTTGCAACACGCTCGAAGGAAAGCGCTCCGCGATGCGCGGCAGGCTTGCGATTTGGTATCCCCCGGTAGCCACCACCACTTGGTCAGCGGTGAAGTCGCGATAGTTGGTGCTCAGTTCGAAGACACCGTTGGGGCTGCGCTTCATCCGCTGAACGGTAGTTCCCTCCATCACCGGCGGACTGAACGATTTCGCATAGGCCTCAATGTATCCCACTATCTCATCCTTCACCATGAAGCCATTCGGGTCGGGACCGGCATAGTGAAAGCCCGGGAGCTGGCACTGCCAGTTGGGCGTGACGAGGCAGAAGCTATCCCAGCGCTGCGTGCGCCAGGCCTCGCCGATGCGGTCACGCTCAAAGACGATATGATCGATGCCGCGTTCCTTGAGGCAGTAGCTCATCGAGAGCCCGGCTTGCCCACCACCGACGATGATGACCGAGTAATGTGTTTTCAAAGTTCAGATCTTGAGAATGCCAATCAGCGCGTCGTCCGGAAACGCCCTCGTCATTTCCTCTATTTCCGCGAGCTGCACGGACGCCGAACTGCACGCGAATCCGTACTTGGCCATCACCCGCTCCGAGGCAATCGCGTAGGCCTTACGGCTGCGCGTGAGAAACTCCGAGACGGCGACTTCCTCGCCCTCCTTGAAATAGTCGCGCACGACCGTGGAGGGAGAGTAGCAGTTCTTTTTCACTCCATCCGGGAGCAGTATGGTAAACAGGACTTCGGGCATAAAAACTCAGGCAGCGCAGGCGGAGCGCTTTTCAAAGGAGGAAAGCGAGGTGCAGGCCGCGCACTTCGTGCAGCCCGCCTTCGCGGTGTCGGAGGTCATCCCAGCCTCGCTCAGCCATTCTCCCACAGGCGCGAGCACCGCGCGCATGAAGTCTGCGGAAGGCGGAGTATGACCCGCGAGCGGCGTG
>JAYUWZ010000308.1:0-8800 GCA_043753265.1 Verrucomicrobiaceae bacterium | reverse complement strand
TGGAGGCCATGTAGATCAGGATGCCAACGGTTCCGATCCAGAAATGGATATTCGCGGCGCTGACCGAGTGCAGGGGGCGCTTCCACAGCCGGGGAGCCAGCCAATAGAACATGCCGGCTGCCATGAAGCCATTCCAGCCCAGGGCCCCGCCATGCACGTGGGCAATTGTCCAGTCGCTGTAGTGCGAGAGAGCGTTGACCGAGCGAATCGACATCAGCGGCCCTTCGAAAGTGGCCATGCCGTAAAACGTCACCGCGGCGGCGAAGAACTTGAGCACCGGATCAGTGGTCAGTTTATTCCACGCGCCGCGCAGGGTGAGCAGGCCGTTGAGCATGCCGCCCCAGCTCGGCGCCCAGAGCATGAGGGAAAAGATCATACCCAGCGACTGGAGCCACACGGGCAGGGACGTATTCAGCAGGTGATGCGGCCCCGCCCAGATGTAGATGAAGACGAGCGACCAGAAATGAACGATCGATAGCCGGTAGCTGTAGACAGGCCGTTCCGCCGCCTTCGGCAGAAAGTAATACATGATCCCGAGGATGGGAGTGGTAAGGAAGAACGCGACCGCGTTGTGACCATACCACCACTGCACCAATGCATCCTGCACGCCACCAAATATAGGGTAGCTGTGGACCCAGCTCGTCGGGATGGAGAGATGATTGACGATGTAGAGCATCGCCACGGTGATGATGGTGGCGATGTAAAACCAAATGGCGACGTAGAGGCTTGGCTCGTTGCGGCGCGCAAGCGTCCAGAAGAAATTAATGCCGAAGACCACCCAGATCACGGCGACCGCGATATTGATGGGCCAGATCAACTCCGCATACTCCTTTCCTCTCGTGAGCCCGAGCGGGAGCGTGATTGCCGCAGCGACGATGATGGCCTGCCATCCCCAGAAGTGAATGCGGGAAAGAAGCTTTGATGCTGTCCGTGCCTTCACCAAGCGCTGGGTGGAGTAGTAGACACCCGCAAACATCATGTTGCCGACAAAGGCGAAGATCACCGCGTTGGTGTGAAGTGGCCGCAGCCGCCCAAAAGTCAACCAGGAGGTGCCAAAGTTTGCCTGCCAAACTGCAAGTTGTGTGGCGATGAGAACACCCACGATCATCCCGATGATGCCCCAAAAAATGGAGGCGATCATAAACTGGCGGACAGGCGTGTCGTCGTATTCGATGCGAGTGATTGTGCCCGGCGAAGGGGCTTGGCGTGTTTTACTCATGAATCAGATGGGAGGGTCGCCGGAGAGTCGGCTTCCAAAGGGAGGAGGGCGTCGCGTTCGTTGAACTGGCGGTCATCCATCGATGCTCCGAGCCACAGGACGGCAAAGAACAGAACGAGCAGGAGTCCGACGAAAATGGTGAGGGCGATGACGATCATGGGCGAAGGGAAATTGTGGCATCCAAGAGATACGCGGTCGCGAAGCGGCTTTTGCTTCGATCAGCAGCCGGGCATAAGGATCGAGCGGCCTGCTCTGTATGAGCGGTGCGGTCATTGCTCTGAACTTTGTGTACTTCCATTGGGGGCAAACCTCGCAGATCCGTAATGGGTGCGCTCACCGCCCATTGTCGAGGGATACACATCGGTTGACTCGCAGTGTGCTGCTTCACTTTGGATTGGCCGCCCAATTCCCGGACCTGCCGCGCTTCCGTATAGGATAATCCTTTATGCAGCGATGAACCATTTCCGGCGTGCGAGGCAGAAACATTTCAGAAAAAACAGAAGCATGGCCAACTTATCCAAAATGACCCGCCCCGAGCTGCTCGCGAGGTTGCAATCCATAAACGCGGATCCGGGTCGCGGTGAGGAATTGTCGCGCGAAAAGTCTCGAGCCGACGCCTCGATCAAAGAGTTGCAGGACGTGAAGGCTGCGCTGGATGCGCATTCGATTGTCGCAATCACCGATGCACAGGGACGCATCACCTATGTGAATGACAAGTTTTGCGAACTTTCAAAATACAGCCGCAACGAATTGTTGGGCCAGGATCACCGCATCATCAATTCGAACTACCACCCAAAGGAATTCTTCCAGGATTTATGGGAGACCATTGCACACGGCGAAGTGTGGAAAGGGGAAATTCGGAACCGTGCAAAGGATGGAACCATCTACTGGGTAGACACCACGATTTTTCCCTTTGTGAATGCTGCTGGAAAACCGACACAGTATATCGCGATCCGGACGGACATCACCGCACGAAAGCGCGACGAGGAGAAGCTTGCAGAACTCGCACGCTCGCTGGCTGAGAAAAACCGCGAACTCGAAGCGATCGTCTACGTGGCTTCACATGACCTGCGGTCACCGCTGGTGAATATCCAGGGCTTCACCAAGGAACTCGTTCGCGCGTGCTGGGCCTTCCACGAAAAACTCAGCAAAACCCCCGGAGACACCATCTCCAAATCGGAGGTGGAAAAGAGCCTTTCCGAGGACATGTTCGAGGCGGTGGATTTCATCCAGGAGGGTGTGAAAAGGATGGATGCATTGCTCACTGGTTTTTTGCGCTTTTCACGTCTTGGGCGTGCTGCCCTGCGCATCGAGAATCTGCTCATGAATGCCCTGGTACGACAGATCGTCCGAACCCTCGAGTTCCAGATCAAGGAAGGCGCTGTGCAACTCGAGATCGGCGATTTGCCCCGCTGCCGCGGGGATGCGATACAGATCAACCAAGTGTTTTCCAATCTTCTGGACAATGCAATTAAGTATCTCGACCCATCGCGCCCCGGTAAAGTCACCGTCTCCGCGACCATTGCAGGGGGGCAGGTCATCTATGCCGTGAATGACAACGGCATCGGTATAGCCAGGGAGCACCAGCCAAAGGCATTCGAGATTTTCCACCGCCTCGATCCTTCTCACGGAAGCGGAGAAGGCCTGGGGCTCACAATTGCCCAGCGCATCCTGGAGCGGCAGGGCGGTCGCATCTGGGTGGAATCCGAACCCGGAGTGGGCAGCACGTTTTTCGTAAGCTTGCCTCCGGCACTTCCAGAGGTCTAAGCCATGGGTGTGCCCAGAGAAGTTTCCATCCTGCTTGCGGAGGACGACGCAGGTCATGCCCGCCTCATCGCCAAGAACCTTGCCCGGGCGGGTCTCAACAACCCCATCCAGCGTTTTCAAAACGGGCAGGACATTCTCGACTTCCTGTTCCAACGAGGCGCTCCGCCTCATCGCCGCGCCGATGCCGCTTATTTGCTTCTGCTGGATATTCGCATGCCCAAAGTCGACGGCGTCGAAGTGCTCCGCCAGGTCAAAAGCGATGAACACTTGCGCAGAATCCCAGTCGTCATGCTTACGACCACCGAAGATCCGCGCGAAGTCGAACGCTGCCACTTGATAGGTTGCAACAATTACATCGTGAAGCCGGTCGAATACGACAAGTTCGCCGAAGCCATCCAGCAACTCGGAATGTTTGTCTCGCTCGTACAAGTGCCAGAAATCGGAGAGAAGAGCGAGCCATGACAACTGGAGGGGCGCAGCGAAACATCTTCGTCGCGGACGATGACGTGGGGTTGGTCCGCCTGATTGAGCGATACCTTCGGAGGGAAGGGCTCCATACCGCTTCAGCAGGGACGGGGCGTGAGGCGATTGAATGGCTCTCCGCACATAGTGCGGACTTGGTGCTGCTCGATCTTAAACTGAAGGACCTCGAAGGCAGCGAAGTCATTTCACAACTCGCGGCACGGAATCGATCCGTTCCCTTTATCATTATTACCGGGCAGGGCGACGAGAGGGTCGCAGTCGAAATGATGAAGCGCGGAGCCCTCGACTACCTGGTCAAGGACACCAATTTTCTCGATCTCATTCCCACGGTGGTTAGCCGCGCGCTTGAGCACTTGGATCAGGCAAAGCGGCTGCAAGTGGCGGAGGAAGCGAGTATGCGCAGCCGGGCGCTTACCAAGGCGGTGCTGAATTCCGTGCCCGCTTTGATCGCTGTATTGGATGGCGAGGGCCGGATCGTGGACGTCAACGAACCGTGGAGTCGGCTCCACGAAACAGGAATCGGTCCTTCCTTCGCACACGCTGCAATTGGCGACGATTATTTAAAGGTTTGCGAGAATGCAGGAAAGGCAGGGACCGCTGGAGCCATCGATGTCGCATTGAAGATTGCCGGGGTGCTGGGAGCTGGGCGGACGGAACCTCCGGTGGAATATTCTTCTTTCTCCTCCGAGGAGGAACGGTGGTACACTACCACTGTGACTGCACTCGCCGGCGCGGCCAATGGGGCGGTGGTCATCCATTTTGACAGCACCGAGAGGAAACGACTGGAGGCCGAGGTCCTCCAAATTGCCGAAACCGAACGTCAACGAGTCGCGGCGGACTTGCACGACGGGATTTGCCAGGAACTGGCGGGCATCGGCTTTGTCATCGCAGCCTTGTACCGCGAACTAAAACAAACGCGGCATCGGCTTGCGGGAAAAACAAAGACGATAGAGGAGGCCATCAACGATGCCGTTCTGCATACGAGGGAGGTGGCACGGGGCTTGAATGCAGTGGTCGCGGACGGGCACGGCCTTATGCACGCATTGGAAACTCTGGCGGACACCACAACGCAGAACCACCGATTGCAATGTGCATTTGTCTGCCGGAAAAACATCTCGATCAACAACGCCGTCGCGGCAAACGAACTTTACCGTATCGCACAGGAAGCCATCAGCAACGCAGTCCGGCATGGATGTGCCAAAAACATAGCCGTCAAACTGGCGCAGCAGAAAGGTGAGGTATGCCTGGCCGTCGAGGACAATGGAACGGGACTGAAGCAACCAAACTCGGATCATCGCGGCATGGGATTGCGCGTCATGCACTATCGCGCGGGCCTGATCGGGGGCCGTTTGACGGCGCTGAAACGGAAGAGTGGAGGCACGGTGGTACGCTGCTGTATCCCCAACGCCCGTGTCGTTTCACACGATCCAGGTTGAGTCGCCCGCTGCGATGTATAGATCCTCGTCCCGCTCTCCAAACACTGTGATCCACCTTGAAGAAAAAAGCCTCAAAACCCAAACCCGTCAAAAAGCAGATACTGATCGTCGAAGATCATCCCATGACCCGCGACGGCCTCGTATACCTCATTGAGAGCGAGCCGGATCTAAAGGTTTTATGGAAGGCAGAGAACGCAGCACAGGCATTGCAGGTCGTCCTTAAAGAGAAGCCCGACCTCGTCCTCACGGATATAACCCTTCCCGATAAAAACGGGTTGGAGTTGATCAAAGACCTCCGGGCAATCCACCCGGAATTGTTCATTCTTGTCGTCTCCATGCACGACGAAAGCCTTTATGCTGAACGAGCGCTTCGAGCGGGCGCACGCGGATACATCACCAAGCAGGCGGGGGGTGAACGCCTGATGACAGCCATCCGCCAAATCCTCGCAGGCGGCATTGCGGTGAGCGACAAGATCACGGCTCGGATTATGGAGGCATTTTCAGGACGAAATGCGGGCAGCGATAATTCCCCCGCCAGTAAACTGTCTGACCGCGAGTTCGAGGTTTACGAACTTATAGGCCGGGGCAAATCCACCAAAGAGATCGCCCAGCAACTGCATCTCAGCGATAAAACCGTGGCAGTGCATCGTGCCCATATCAAAGGAAAGTTGGGGTTCACGAGTGCCGGGGAGCTTGCCCATCACGCAATTCGCTGGGTGGAGGGTCAGACGCCTGGGAGCTCACAGGCGGGATTGAGCCATCCGCCGTTCGCGAATCCTCGTCCAGCCGTCTGAGAATCACCTGCGCAATGAACGTAAGCTTTCCGAGTTGCAGCGAGGCGACGGCGCCTTCCAATTGAAAGCAAAGACGTTCATCCCCGAAGTGAAGCGTGAGGACCGTGCCATCCCCGAGTTGGAAATAGGTGGACGAGGGAGTCCTGAAATCAACCGACCCTCCATTGAGCCTCACTTCTGCCGTCACAACCCGACCCCGCCAAAAACATTCTTGCGCCGTCCTTAGCTCAATTTCCAAACCCGACTGCTCACTTGGATGAGCATGTTCGGCGGGGGGCCGCAATGCGGGCGGAAATGTGACATGCGGCTCATTCATTCCGGGGTAGGGCGCGATATTTTCACGCGGCTGTGGCAAGCGTCTCGCGGTGGGTGGTTGGCGATTCCCCCATGATCTGCCGGAACACACGGTTGAAGTGGGTGAGGGATTGGAATCCCACTTCGAACGCGATCTCGCTGATGCGGAGGTTTGGGTTGGGCAACAGTTCCATTGTCCGCTCAATGCGCAGCCGTGACACGTATTCCGTAAGGTTAAGGCCCGTGACTTTCTTAAAGAGCTTACAGATGTAAAAGCTGCTCGTGCATGCAGCCCTGGCCACGTCGGTCAGGGTGATCTCGTCCTGGATATGCTCCCGGATGTAGGCTTTCGCGCGCACCACGGCGACGGGCTCCACGTTCGCCTGCCGGATGGAAATTTGGTTGCTCTTCAGAGCGAGATGCTCGGCGAAATTGACCAGCAAGCGGAGAGCCGCATCGAGCTGCTGCCGCGACATCACTCGCGTGGCGTAATAGGCATCCCTGGTATTCTGGCCCGGCGGCTTCAACCCCAACTCGCGCATCGTAGTTTCGACCTTCGTGAAATGATCGGGTGATGGCGTTTGGACGAATACCTGGCCTGTAACGAGGTATCCGAGGATTTGCTCGCCCAACTTCACGGGCACGGCGGCTTCGGTTAGCCCGAACTCGCACTTGAGCATCACCGGTCCCTGTGTTGCAGCATCAGAGAGTTGCTCCTGCATGCGCAGGCAGGCCGCGCACGATGCACTCTGCTTCGCCATCATTGCGCAAAAGGCGTTCTCCTTGCTTTTTCCCCGCATCGGCGGCTTCCATGAGTCCGCCGCCCGCAGCATCAAAGGCAGACCGGTCGCCTCACTAAATGCGCGAGCATAGTCGCGATACATGTCGGATGATTCCAGGGTGTCTAGCAAAGTATTGTGGTCGTGCATGGCGTCTTGAAGTTGATGACAGCGTGCAGGAAAGAGGATGCATCGCATATTGGGCGCGGTACTGCCGTAGGTGGCAGGCAAAGCTTCATCGCGGGTAAAGATTTTTCCTATCCACTGGTAAAGAAACGCTCCCCTCGCCCGGCGTTAACTCTTGGCCGCGCAATTATCAGGGCGAACCGTGAGCACCGCACACGGCGCGTGCTGGACCACGCGCTCAGCGACGCTTCCGAGCAGAGCATGGCGCAAGCCGGTGTGGCCATGCGTTGCGATCACGATGAGGTCGGTTTTCAACTTCTTGGATACCTGCACAATCTCGTCCCACGCGCGCCCCACGCGCACCACGCTGTGGTGCTTAATTTTGGAGCCTTCGAGCATTGCCTTCAGCCTTGAGGCGTTCGCCTCCTCCCGCTCTGAGACGTAACTTGGCAGCGTCATTGGCATAAACGACACATCGCCCGGGTAAATGAACTGTTCGAGCACGTTCACCAGAATGATCTCGGCCCCAAATTGCTCCGCGACCGAAACCGCGACGCTCAGGGCGTGTTCCGAGTGAGCGGAAAAGTCAATGGGAACAAGGATTCGTTTCACTTTCAAACCAAGAGGAACCACGCTCGTGGCTATGGCTGCGGTCGATTGCGGACGTTTGGTTTTCATACGCGAATAATGGATCGACTCGGTAGATGCTGCTCACCGTGTATTGGCCGGGGGTGTGCTCAATTTGCCCCCTATGAATACGTGTGCAAGGGGGCTACGAACAATCGGTTCACCAATGACCGCTTTGAACCAGGAGGAGCAATCCACGATAAGAGACGGCCAAGTGCTGTGAGGCGTTTTCATCGGAATGGTGCAAAGTTAGAACCATGAAAACGTGGTTCCTCAATCCCAACACAGATTCCAGTGCCAGCCTTTCGTTCCAACGCGACGAAAGCAGGACTTTGACCCTGGAGGAGCTTGCGGGCATTCCATTCTTCGAAGGCCTCGGAAAAGAGGATCTCCAGGAAATCGCGGCCCACACGAAGTACAGCCACTTCGAGATTGGCGATGAACTCATGACCCAGGGCGATGCCGCGGATCGCTTCTACATCATTGAGTCCGGCAAAGTGCGGGTGACCTGTAATTTGCCCGATATCCAGTTGAACGTGGAAGATATTGGCCCCGGTGGGGTCGTCGGTTTTTCGTGGCTTTTCACTCCGGAAAAGGTGCACTTCTCTGCCAAAGCCCTGGAACCTGTGAAGGCAGTATTCGTCTATGGCACTTTATTGAAGGAGTCCTTTGCAAAAAGCCCACGGCTTGCCTACGAAATGTCGATACGGACCGGAAAGGTCATGCTGGAACGACTTGAATCAGTTGTCGACATGATTGGCGGAGTACGATTCGTGGAAGGCTAAGATGGGGTAAATGATGTTCGCAGGAAACGACGACAATTGGTGTCATACTACGGACAATAACCGGAGAGCGATACGGGACATACTTCAGCAAGGTTCCCACCTATGAATCCAGAAACCATCGCCTTCGTCACTTTCGCTTTTGCGGCCATTTACGGTTTGGTCGTATTCACACACATCAAGCGTCTCCAATAATTCGTGCGCACAAACCGAGCTTGGCGGCCTGAGCAGAATGTAGGTCGCGAAACTCTCCCCTGCGCTCGGCCAATGTCGCTCGCAGATTGCGTGACTGCTCTCGGATAGCCTTCCCATGCCGCCGAAGCTCTGCGACCCTTCTCACTAACGCAAACACTTCGGCATTGATCTCTTTAGTGGTCACAAAAATACAATGCGTTCATTCCCGGGACTAGTGCATCGTCATGCGTGAAATGATGGGTAGAATTTCGCGAGTTTTGTGCGGGCATCTGAGGTAGTGAACTGCCACTGGATTTGT
>JAYUWZ010000307.1:0-1832 GCA_043753265.1 Verrucomicrobiaceae bacterium | reverse complement strand
CTCCCGTTGAAACCGCTGAAGCAATTGAAGGCACCCAGGCCAATAACGAAGCATTCCCGGAAACAAATATGGCGGAAGGGGTGGGATTCGAACCCACGGTGAGTTGCCCCACGTTCGATTTCGAGTCGAGTGCCTTCAACCACTCAGCCACTCTTCCGTTTCTCGAAGCAGAGGGTCAACTATGGGAAAACATTCGCGCGTGGCAAGGAGAAATGAACGGAGAGAAAAAACGAAACAACTCAAGTGGCGCGTCGGTCACAAGAAAATGGATGGGAAAAACGTCTCGCATTCATGCCCCGCGGCGAGCGCTGCGCTGGAGCAATTGATGGGATGGGTTCGAAGGGCGCGGAGTGGCTGTTGTTGCTGCGAATGGACAGGTGAAGGGGTTGCAGGATTTTTGTCTTCATTCCGCTTGGGCCTGACGGGAATCACACCACGTATTGCTCGGCAATTCGTTCGAATTATGTGGGGTGACGTTTTGGTACGTTGGGCCAAGCTTAAATCGTATTTGTGTCAATTCTCATTCTAACTTGTTTCAGTCATATTCCAAGCAATTTATAAATTAAGTATTGCGCATATCGTGATACTATCTTACACCACATGTGTTGAAGTTACCAATGGCTAACTTTTTGGAAAATCGGCCCCATTATTTCTCGAAGTAGAGCGCTACTTGCCCGCTTTCGCCATGAATACCCCCTTTTTCTGGATTTGGAAGGCCAGTATAGGATTTGTCTCAATTTTGCCACCTCGTGCCTGCCGAACCTCACAATTCATGCTCCGCGAGAACCTATTATGCGGCTCTGACTTTGCATCGAAACCCGCCAGCTATTTGCCAATCCCATGAAACCCTCAGCCACTTTCAAGTTACCCCTCAAAGTCACTGTCTCTCTCGATGAGGGGGATTCAGCATCCGTCGAATCTTTGACCAGATCATTGGGCACTGCCAGCGAGGACGCTGTCGCAAGCGAGCCCTCCGCGGGTTTACGAGCCTTTCGGGCCAATGCACAACGACTTTACTATGATGCGGCACTCGATGCCGTGGACCGGGGCGCCTACTACAATGGGATTGATTGGACGGCTGGCGCTGAAGCGCTTTTCCGCCAGATCTCTGCAAAGCTGCGTGACACCCATACACAGCAACCAGGCTATAAGCCGTCAGTGGAGCTGTATCCGTGGGTGGATCTTCAACCCGACCGGAGCATTCGCAGCATTTACTCCGGTCATTCCTCATCCCCGGAAGCGTTTATCCTCCACGATGAGCAGGTCGACGAAGCCCGGCAGGCCAGCCTGAATCAACACCTTGCCGCCGAGGGAACTGCATTTGCCCCTCTCGCCGCGAGGATCGAGAGCCTGGAAGCAAGCCTGCCCTACAACTGCGAGCACAGCGTTCCCCAATCGTGGTTCAAGAAAAAATCGCCCATGCGGGGGGATTTGCACCATCTCTTTGCCTGTGAGACGCAATGCAACTCCACACGGGGAAACCAGCCTTACTTTGAACATTCCTCCACGCCCGGGGGCGGAAATGATTGTGGCATCAGTGGCACCCAAGGGTTTGAACCAAAAGGCGGCAAAGGTGTTGTCGCCCGGGCAACCCTCTATTTCCTCCTCCGCTATCCGTCCATTATTGGCGATGCTGAGCGTGAATTGCAGGTGGAACGCATTTCCTTGCTGCTGCAATGGCACCGGGATTATCCGGTCAGCGAATACGAGTTGCACCGAAACCAGGCCATTTTTCAACGGCAAGGCAACCGCAACCCGTTGATAGACTTTCCGGATAATGCCCATTTGATCGGCTTTGAACAGGGGTTTGGAAATCCGCCCAGGCAACGAGA
>JAYUWZ010000306.1:0-1833 GCA_043753265.1 Verrucomicrobiaceae bacterium | reverse complement strand
AAGACACGGTCTGCAAAACCGATGCCTGCCGCCTGCAGTGCCGGGATGGCACGGCGGCTGAGCGCTTGGAATATCCACGGCAGCAGGGCAGGGGGGCCGGGCTCGCGCACCAGACGGGTAAAATGGAAGCCGTGCTCCTTTGCGATGGGCAATGCGATGCGCATGACGACCGGGTGCAGGTGAAGGTGGGCATGCCCATCCCAGTAAGAGGGGGCCAGGCGGAATGCGCGAAAGCGCCGGAACTGCTCGGCAATCTCCGAGCGCAGCCATGCACGCGCCGAAGGAGAGAAGGCGAAGCGCATTCCCGCCCAGGCATGCGAGCGGGTCATGCGGCTTCCGTCGCTGGCGAGACCATCGGCGAGGGAAAGATGGAGGCCGATTTGCAGGCCGGGGATGCGGCGGGAGATTTCAACCGCGGCAGCGGCATGAGGCTCGTTCACCATGAGGCTGGCATGGGTCAGTGCCCCGGCGGCGTGCCATTGCTCCACGGCGGCGTTTACTTCGGGCGAGACTCCGAAGTCGTCGGCGGTAAGGATGAGACGGCGGGCTTGCATCGACCGTGGAGAGCATGATGCGGTGCGCGCCATTCGCCAATCATGTTTCAGCCTTCCCATACTTCCGCCATGTTCCTCGCGGGTTTGGCGTTGTGCGGTGCAGTGCTGCACCTCACCGCCAGCCGCAGATTGCGGAAGCACCTTGCCGCAGTGGCGGATGGGCTGGAGAAAAAGAAACGCGTGCCAGCTTTTCCCATCAGTCACTGGCGTGCGGTGAAACGCGGAGTGCGGGCGCTGGAGGATAAACTGGCATCGCTCGTGGAGTCGGGGAGGGAGGGCGATCAGTTTTTGATCGGGGTGGATGCATGCGCTGCCGAAATGGAGATCGCGCTCGCAGTGAAGGCCCGCTTCCCAGGGTGTGACATCACCATTGTCGCCTGCGAACCCAATCGCGCGCAGAACCCGAAGATCTCGAAGTTCCTGCAAATGGCCCCGCACGCCCGGCATGAACGGTGGATGCTGACGGATAGCGAGGCGCTCATCGACCGCGATTTTGTGGAGCGCTTTCGCGAGGAGTGGCGGGAGTGGGACGCGCTGACTGCGGGATACCGCTTTGATGGAGCGCGCACGATGGTGCAGGCCATGGACGTTGCCCCAGCGCTGCTCACGCTATGGCCGGGGCTGATGCTCGCGGGCAAGGTGGACTTTGCACTCGGTGCATGCACGGGGGTGCAGGCGGAAGCAGTGCGCGAAATAGGGGGCTGGGAGGCGCTGGGCGGCTGCCTGGCAGAGGATCGCGAGCTCGGCTTGCGCATGGTCGCGAAAGGCCGCCGCCTCGGCTTGAGCAGGCACGTGCTGCCCATCGAGGCGGACAAGATGGACGTCGCGGCGTGGCTGAAACATCAGCACCGGGTGGCAGTCACTTATCGCCTGGCCACGCCAGCGGGCACGCTGGGGATGCCTTTATTGCACGCCCTGCCCCTCGCGGCTGCCGCGGGATTCGCAGGCGGAGGCGCATGGTGGCTGGTGCTGGTGATCGTCTACCAGATGCGACTGGCATTCGCCTTTGCCTCGGCACGACGTTTGAAGTTTTCGATTCCCTGGCTGCCTGTGGTCGTGATGGTGGTGCCGATGATTGAGTTTGTGTGCTGGGCGATTGCCTGGCTACCGCTCCCGGTGTGGTGGTCAGGGCGTTGGAGGCGTTTAGGCTAGGTCGGGAATCTGGAGTGCGGGAGCTTGCTCCCGCTCTGGATGGGGGCTGCTGAGGCGGTGGCGGGAAAACTGGGGTGGTTCGGACGGTTCTCCCGCCACCGCCCACCTGCGCCCTGCCGCCAGAGCT
>JAYUWZ010000305.1:0-4178 GCA_043753265.1 Verrucomicrobiaceae bacterium | reverse complement strand
TGGCAGGCCGTCACGCCAGCGTGAAGCGAACGCTATGACCTGGCAGCCACTCACCGAAGAAAATCTGCACGACATGCTGAACTCAGCATGGGATCGGATGTCGATTCCGCAACGACGGCTTTGGGAGGCCATCAGCATCGAACCTCAGAAGTGGGTGTCACATCCATATGGTGATTTGGGAGGCGGCTTTTGGGCAGTAGCCCTACTTGGTCAGACTGTCGTATGGTTCAACGATATTGAGGACGGCTTCAATCGTTCTCATTACACGACCTACGGCACCATTGGAGCATACTGGTGCAACCAAGACCAGCTAGAGTGGACTCTTCAGCACCTTCTCAATGCCATTGCCGACGGCGGCGACAGGGGGCCATTTTCTGGTCCACCACAGCCATAACTGATCAGCACATGAACGAATTTCGCCAAAAGGCCATCAAGCTCCACACATTCCAGGTGGGCACGCGGCCCAAGCGCGGCGAGGGACTTCGCATCAACACTGCGCGACGCCCACAGCGCGGCGTCCGAACTGGCCAGCTTAGGCGCAACGGCCAGTTCGACAGCTGGCTTCCGTCGCTGGCTCCCAGTCTGGAGTTGCTGGCCCCCACACCTCGCGAGCGTTTCGACGACCCGGCCGTGCGGGAACGGTTTTTTGCTTCGTACGAGCGTGAGATGCAGGAGTCGGGCCCGCGTCACACCATCGCTTTTCTTGCGAGGCTCGCGCAGCATACCGCAATCAGCATTGGCTGCTTTTGCGAGGACGAGTCTCGCTGCCACCGTTCACGGCTGCGTGTTCTCGTTGAGCGCGCTGCATCCAGGAATCTTCTATGACGCACCTTTATCCAAACTAGATGGGACGGACTTTCAGTCCTTCTGGCTTTCTGGGGCCTGTCCCTGGGGCGTTGCCCCAGGCTGAGATGTGCGGGCCTTTGGCCCTCCAATACAGGCTCTCCGTGACGCTCTTGCACGAGAAAGGTTTCCAAAGTATTGCGGGCTCCAGCCGTCCCATCTCAACGCAACACTGTATGAAGAACACCCAGCTCCGCGACCTGTTCAAAGCGATCCGTCGCAACAACGTGGACGATGTGAAAAGACTCGTCGCCGAGTTTGGTCTGCAAGTGCTCAAGCGCAGGAGCAATTTCCTATTTCCGCTGAGGTTTGCGGCGCAGAAAGGCCGTGCGGTGATCGTTTCGGCGCTTCTCGACTTCGGGGTTGATCCCAACCAATGCGACTCATGCACGAGTCCGCCCATATGGGACGCCGCCCAGGCTGGCCATGCAGAGGTAGTAAGGACTCTGCTGGAACGGGGAGCGAGGCCGGATGAAACGGGTTGCCCGAGGGAGACGGCGCTGCTCATGGCGATTGGAGGAGGCCACACGGATGTCGTAGAACTCCTGGCAACGGCGGGGGCCGACCTGCAGCGAAAGAACACGGATGGAAGAACACCCCTCGAATATGCGTCGCATGAGGGGCGTCCCGAAATCTTCGAGGTTTTGCTGCGGGGTGGGGCGAACTGTGACGGGGCGCGCACAGAGTCACTCCGCAAAGCGGCGCAGGAGCGGGGTGCGGAACGCAAACGCATAGCGAAATGGGCGAAAGACAAGTCCGGCGAAGCACTGTTTTACGCGAGCGCAGATGGTAACATCACTGAAGTGCAAAGACTCCTCAGCACAGGGGCAAATCCAAACGGTGTCACCAAGGACAAATACGTCGCTTTGGCCGGGGCTGCAGGGTGGGGGCACATTGAGGTGGTCCGACTCCTGCTCGCCGCAGGTGCAGAAGTGAACCTTCGAGAAGAAGACGGAAAGACGCCGCTCTATGCTGCGGTGAGTCGAGGCCACACCGAAATCGTCGAGTTGCTGCTTGCCGCTGGCGCGGATCCAAATCTTTCGCCCAGGCATCGGACAACCATTGAGGAAGCAGTTTCAATGGGACAGCCATCAATTGTGCGAATACTTGCCAAAGCGGGGGCGGAGCTCAATGGGCGCACCGCGGAAGAGGTCGAAGCTGCCGGCGCTGCCGAGAACGCTGAAATTGCGGGGCAAATGCGCTTTATAGTGGCTGAACTGAGCGCTGGAATTGCACGACTCACGGGGAAAGTACTTTAGACGAAGGGGCCGTGAAATGAGCAAGTCGATTTCCATCCAAGATGTGGGCAAGCCGACGGGGCGGACCACCGGCATTTCGATGTTTCTGGATTATATTGCAACGTTGATGAATCGCGTTTCTCTGCAAGGATCGGTCTCCATGAAGTCGCCGTTTTTGATTCTCATCCTTCTCGTGATGCATGGTGTGTTGCGTGCGGCGCCGGTCAGTGAGGAGAAGGATCTTTCGGCGTTTTTTGGGGATTCGACGGGGGCGTTTGTTTTGTATGATGCGGCGAAGGAGAAGTGGGTGCGGCATCGGGCGGATCTTTGCAAAGAACGGGTGACGCCTTGTTCGACGTTTAAGATCCCCAACTCGCTCATCGCGCTGGAGGCGGGGGTGGCGGATGGGCCGGACTTTCTGCTGAAGTGGGATGGGACGAAGCGGCCCATCGAGCCGTGGAACCAGGACCACACGCTGAGGAGTGCGATTGGGGTTTCGTGCGTGTGGTATTATCAGGAGCTCGCGCGGCGGACGGGGCAGAAGCGGATGGACGAATTACTGGGATCGCTGCGGTACGGGAATGGGGATACCTCGGGCGGGCTCACGGAATTTTGGCTGGAGAGCACGCTCAAAATCTCGCCGGATGAGCAGGTGGATTTTTTACGCCGCATGCAGACACGGCAGTTGCCGGTGTCGGCGAAGGCGGTGGATGTGGTGCTGGATATCACGGTGATCTCGCGGGAGGGGGACACGGTGTACCGGGGGAAGACGGGGACGGCGGGAAGTCTGGCCACAGGCCTGGCGACGCGGGGTTGGTGGGTGGGAAGTTTGGCGACGCCGCGCGGTGATTTTTATTTTGCGACGTGCATCACTGGAGGGAAGAATCCTTCGGGGAAGGAGGCTCGACGGATTACGGAGGCTGTGCTGGCGGAGCTTGGGGTGATGGGGAAGAAGTGAGCTTGGAGTGACTGCGGAGCTGAGATGGCAAGGCAAGTGGAGTGAGGCCCCTCGGCTCGTTCCTCGCTCGGGGTGACAATTTTAAAAAGCGCTTCGCGCCGACATGACTTCGGATGCTGCTTGCGAAGGCGAACGGCCAGGTTCATCTCGGCGCGGCAAGTCACGCCTGTGTGTGAAGCATCCCATCGCCACACTCGCTCACTGGAGGAGAACAGCGGCTCCGGCGATTCTGCTTCCCCGTTGCTGGGGGCTGCCTATCGTCCGCGCCCCGATGTTCACTTTGCTCAATACTGATCCTTCGTCCAAGGCCCGGCGCGGCCGGCTCGTCACGCGTCATGGTGTGATTGAGACGCCTGTGTTTATGCCTGTGGGCACGCAGGGGACGGTGAAGGGGGTTTCGCCGGTGGAGCTGAAGGAGCTGAAGGCGCAGGTGATCCTGGGGAACACGTACCATCTATTTGTCCGGCCGGGCATGGAGGTGATGAAGCACTTTGGCGGGCTACACCAGTTTATGGGATGGGATGGGCCCATCCTCACGGATAGTGGCGGCTTCCAGGTTTTCTCGCTCGCGCGGCTGCGGAAGATTACGCCGGAGGGGGTGCATTTTCAGAACCATCTGGATGGTTCGCCGATGTTTCTCGGGCCGCGTGAGGCCATGGAAATCCAGGCCACGCTGGGGAGCGACATTTGCATGCTTTTCGATGAGTGCCCGCCGTATCCCTGCGAGCGCGAGTATGCGGCGAAGTCGCTCGCGATGACGCTGCGCTGGGCGAAGGCGTGCAAGGAGGTGGAGACGCCGGGGCTGAAATTTGGGATTGTGCAGGGGAGTTCTTTTCCCGAACTGCGGCGCGAGAGCGCGGAGGCGCTGGTGCAGATCGGGTTTGATGGCTATGCCATCGGTGGGGTGAGCGTGGGCGAGCCGGAGCCGGAGATGATGGCGGCGGTGGAATCCGCGGAGCCGTATCTGCCCGCGGACAAGGCGCGCTACGCGATGGGACTCGGGACGCCCCCGCAGATGGTGGAGATGGTGGCGCGGGGGATCGATATGTTTGACTGCGTGCTGCCGACGCGGATTGCGCGGAATGGCACGGCCTTTAGCGAGCACGGGACGCTGAATCTGAAGAACGCGGAGTTCATCA
>JAYUWZ010000304.1:0-8819 GCA_043753265.1 Verrucomicrobiaceae bacterium | reverse complement strand
CCGAGGTCAATAAATGTTTTTATCACGCGAGGTATATTGTAAGGCTCCTAAACATTCCCAAAGGCTTTGGATTCGTCTGCTAGTAATACGTTCAAAGGTTGTTCGGTATTTGAAAAAAATATCATTCAGGCAAAATCCTGTTACTTTTGAGGCATCCGCAAGCCTGCCATCCCGGCGGCAGGTGGGGTTAGCGGGCTTCTTGAAATACTTCGTTGGCAGAGGCTTACGCCCTTCAATGGGAACGCGGACGCAATGGCTACCGGCCGGATCGTTTTTCCGCGCGACGCGATAAATATCAGTTGCGATGATGGTGAATCGGCGTACGGAATGGGGTTCACGGAATCCTTTTTCAGCCTCCCAAACCTCGGTTTCCTCCCCGGGAGGTAACTGTTATTTCACCCTCTGCCGGGACCGATACCTTTCGGGATCGTTGAATTCTCATTCCTTGGGACGGGCTGTCTCTCGGAAGTGAGACTGCGTGATAATATCTTGGGCAATCCGTCCCAGTGGCACCGCCTGCCAATACGGTTGGCGATCCAATTTACCGCGAATGGGGCTAAGAACGCGAAGCAAGGCATTGGAGTATAAGGGCTTGCCAAGCTTGTGAGGGACTTCTGAAGTGCGAACGGGCCCTGCTTTCGAGCATTGCTGCGGCTGGTGCTCCGCCCTCCAGCGCTCATCCCTCCATCGCCGCCACCATCCTCAAGGCCTTCCCACTGGGGAGCACCCCGGGCTCCATCTGGTTCATCACGTAGGCAAAGCTTAACCGACGGGCCGGGTCTGCAAACGCATGGCTCCCTCCTGCCCCAGGGTGGCCGAAAGCCAGTTCGCTGGCGCCAAACGTTTTACGGAGCTTTCCCTGAGATCCCGTGGGGTCACGCATGAAGCCCGCGCTGAAGGCCGTCTCTGTGAGCAGCACTCTATCATCCCCTTGGGTAAGAGTGGTCGTCATCCAGTCCAGCGTATGCGGTGCGAAGTAGGTGCGTCCCTCCAGCGAGCCCCCGGAGGCGAGCATCGCGTAGAATTTACCCAGTGCGCGGGCCGATCCAATTCCCCCAAAGCCCGGCAGACTCGCGGCCCGGGCTTCCGGGGTGTTCATTGAGGCCACGGTATGCAGCCCCTCGGGTGATGCAAAGGCGCGGGCGGAAAAGGAACCGGCTGTACCGAAGGCCGTGTAAAACCGATCCCCGGCGGGCGGCGCGCTTTTTGGGGGGAAGACGGAGGAAACAGCACCCTGCAGTTCCGGTGGCAGGCCAACCCAGAAATCCAGCCCAAGCGGTGTGGCGAATTCCCCGCGCCAGTAGTCGCCCAGGGTGCGCCCGGCAATGCGCCGCACCAATTCATCCAGCAAATAGCCGTAGACCCGCGGCCCGTAGCCATGCGCGGTGCCGGGTTGCCAGTGGGGGGCCTGTGCCGCGATGGCAGCAGCCACCGCATCGTGATCAAAGACATCCGCCTTGCGATCCAGCACCGGCACACCCGCCTCATGGCAGAGCGCCTGGCCAAGGGTCACCTGCTCCTTGCCCTCCTGGGCAAATTCCGGCCACACCTCGGCCACACGGTCCATGAGCGACAGCCCGCGTTCCTGCATGGCGTGCAGCACACACGCCGCAGCCGGTCCCTTCGTAGCGCTCCATACGAGCACGGGCGTATCCATCGTCCACGGCTTGGTCTTCTGGCGATCCTGCCACCCACCGGCGAATCCAGCAATCTCCTTCCCATCCCTCCACACCGACACAGCAGCGCCCAGTTCGCCGTAGAGGGCAAAATTTTCGTCGAATGCGGAACGCAGGGAATCCATTACTCCTATTCCCGCACTGGCGCAGGCAGGGGCGCAACCTCCGGCTTTTTGTCCATTTGCTCTATGCGTTCCCTCAAGAGCCGCACCTCCCTCGCAAGCTCGGCGATGTCGGTATCCTCCTTTTTGATATCCGATTCCAGGAAAAGGCGCGCAAAGAGCCCGGTGAGCACTCCAAACAGACCCACTCCCACGACCATCAGGAGCATGGCGACGATCTTTCCCTCGTGTGTGATGGGGTAGCGGTCGCCATAGCCCACGGTGGTCATGGTGGAGACGGCCCACCACACCGCGTCGAAAGGGGTGCGGATGTTCGATTCCTTCTCATCCTCAAACGCCAGGATGGCCACCGAGGAAAAGATAATGAGAATGAACGCGGTGAGAATCGTGGTCACTGCGAGGCTCTGGGTGCGCCGCCTGTAAAGAAAGACCACGAGATGCCGCGCCGAGCGGAATGCGCGCAGTATCCGCACGATGCGAATGAGCCGCGCCATGCGGCCCCAGCGCAATACATCGATGGCAGGGATGCTGGAAATAAGATCCAGCCAACCCCACTTCATAAAGCGGAGCTTGGAAGGCGCCCTGCGAAACCGCACCGCAAATTCCGTAAGAAAGATGATGCACACCAGGATATCGACGCGGTCCAGCAGTTGGTTCACCTCGGGCGAAACGTGAAACACCGACTGCACGATGAGCACGCCGAGCACGTAGACGGAGAGGACAAGGATCGCGAGATCCAGCACGCCGAATCGCTTGATTTCCTCGGGGGTCTCGGACGCGGTCGTGGTGCTCATTGATTACGCAGCGAAGGCAGGGTTCATTGGTTCCACCGAACACCCGGGTGAGCCGCGGGGAGGCGTTCCGTGGGGATGGTGCGCGCTAGAGGTTTCGAACCTCTGACCCCCTCCGTGTCAGGGAGGTGCTCTACCACTGAGCTAAGCGCGCGTATCGTCGTGAAACGGGCGCGGAATCAATAGGGGATTGCGCTTCTTGGCAAGCGGAGATTTTCAGAGAGTCGTCTGGAAAAGGTGGCGCGTGATTGGTGCCACGACCCGACAACACTGGTTGCGAGGGTTCCCCCAAGGCAGATCATCCCAAAAAATGACACGTCACCCCTACTACCGCTCAGCCGGCGCGGGCGGGTTGTCCCACCACTTCCCGAGTTTGGGCGCGCGCCACTCATCCATGCGCGCGAGCAGGGCCTGCGCATCGGTGCCCACGAGCAGCGAGTCCATGTGTTCCTGCCGCAGGAACCGGCTCGCTGTTGCGTGCTGGAGAAACGTGAGCAGGTGATCGTAAAAACCCTCGACGTTCAGCAAGCCCACCGGCTTGTCGTGAAAGGCAAGCTGCTGCCAAGTGAACGTCTCGAACAATTCCTCGAAGGTGCCAATGCCACCCGGCAGTGCGATGAAGCCGTGGCTCAAATCCGCCATGCGCTGTTTGCGCTCGTGCATGGAGTTCACCACGTGCAACTCCGTGCATTCGCGCAACCCGAGTTCCTTGTCCATCAGAGCGCGGGGAATCACTCCCACCACCTTTCCTCCTGCGCGCAAGGCAGCTTGCGCGACAGTGCCCATGAGACCGATGTTTCCACCGCCGTACACGAGCGCAATCCCACGCGAAGCCAGCAGAGCGCCCAGCCCTTCCGCCACCTCCCGAAACGCAGGCGAATCCCCCATGGCCGATCCACAATACACGCAAATGCTATTCATCGCGGGAAGGTGACACAGACCTCCAGCTCATGGAAGCAGCCTGTTTGACTGCGATACAGAGAATCGGTGGATTCCTTATTTCGCATGGAGAAAGGCTGTGTATGCTTGGCTGGGTTTGCCCGCCAGTTACTCCCATGAATTACCCTCCGACAGACACGTTTAACCGTTGGATTCATACGCTTTCGAGGTCGTGGATTCTACTCGCAGTGTGGTTCGCCGCGCTGGTGCCTGTGCGGGGCGTGGAGTTTGGGGTCGTGGAAATTGCGGGGAAGCGGGTCACCATTTGCAGGGTGAATGTGCGCAAGGAGCGGATTCAATTGTTTCACCGCGATGAAGCAGGACTGCCCTTCAAGCGGTTTGAAAAGCTGAGCCCGTGGTTGCAGGCGAAGGGGCAGAAGCTGGTCTTTGCGATGAATGGGGGGATGTATCATGGCGACTTCTCCGCAGTCGGCCTGAGCGTGGCGGATGGCAAACAACTCACCCCGCTGAACCTTGCGCCGGGGGAGGGAAATTTCTTCCTTAAACCCATTGGCGTGTTCCTTGTCTCGGAGGCCGGCGCGCGCGTGATCGATGCAGCGGAATATCCGCACCTGCGCGAGAAGGCGCTGCTGGCCACGCAATCGGGCCCGCTCATGCTGCGTGCCGGGAGGATGCACCCGGCCTTTCGCCAGGGCTCGGAAAATCGGCTCTTCCGCAACGGCGTCGGCGTCCCCCACCCCGATATCGCGATCTTTGCCATCAGCGAGGCACCCATCAATTTCCACGAGTTCTCCACGCTGTTCCGCGACGTGCTCAAGTGCCCCGACGCGCTCTTTCTTGACGGAACCATCTCCAGCCTCCACTCACCCAAGCTGGGCCGCAGTGATTTCCGGATGGATTTGGGGCCGATCATCGGGGTCACGGAGAAAGCGGAGTGAAGCGCGGGGGCCCGATGGATAATACGTTAGCTCTTCTCCTTGGGCCTTGTGCTTTTGCCGGGGCGGGAGACCCTTGCCCGCACCGATGAAATCGCTCTGGAACCGAATCGGCCTATGCCTCTTGCTGCTCGCGCCGCTGGCACACGGTGCCAAGCCAACGCCCGAGGAGATAGGGAATCGGTACATCGCGGAAGCCAAGGCGCGTGAGAGAATAACCAGCGGCAAGGCCTCGATGGCTGAAATCATGCAATGGGTGCGCGCCAAAACGCCGAAGCAGGACAGCGATCGTATCGAATCATTCTTCGGCGAGATTTTTGCCATCGCGTGCAAGCGCGCAAATGCGAAGGAAGTCGCCGAGTTCGGTCGGATGCTCTCCCAATTTCCCCGGGATGCCTACCACTTCGACGCGTGCTTCAGCGACTACGCAACGGCTTCATTTGGCCTCTCCGTTGCGAGGCTGAAACAGAATCCGGTAAAGCTTGCGCTCCCCAAGCCGACGACGGCACCGCCCCAGTATCTCGTCACGATGCCCCCGGAATTCACCGAGGCGTGGACGCTTTGGTACTCGGTGAATAATGCATACGAAAAACTAATGCGCGAGGCGCAGGAAGCTCAGAAAGCCGGAGCAATCAAGCAGCCGCGTTCCATGGTCCTCGCACTCCGCAAACTGCTCCCGCTGCCCAAGCGCGATGCGTGGAAGGAGATTAGCCTTTTTTCTTGGGGACACTGGTGCGGCACGGGCATGGATGAGCTTTTTCACCCACGCAATCGTGGCATCCTCCTTTCGCTCCTCGCCGATGGGAGGACGGTGGAGGCGGTCGCCTCGGCGCTCCAGCAGGTGTGCGCGCCACATCTCAGCACCTTTGGGGAATACAACATGCGCTTTCCCCAAGAGGTGAAGGATCTGCTGACGGTCTGCGGCATCGACTGGGAGCTCCTGTTCATCGGGTCGATGCTCCCGTATGAAGGGCCGGTTCCCAAGCGTGTCGCGCTGCAAAAAGCGGATCAGGACATGATTGGTGAATTATCACCCTGGCGGCAGCTTGCATCGAGCGGCTCGCCCCGGGCGCTGAGTCTGTGCATGGCCCTGATTCGGAGTGGCCGAATCGACACGGCGGCGGGGCTGGATTTCATCAGCATCGCCACGGGAGTAGGAAAGAGGGCTGAGAATTCTGCACACATCACTGGGCTCGTTGTGCCGGGCTTCGAGACGTTGGCGGATACCAATCCCGCGCTGGTTCGTGGTTCGCATTCGCGGTTCCCTACGCCTTTCCGCGAGCAACCCATCCCGGCCGAATTGCGCAGTGAAGCCATCGCACTCGTTGCCAGCTATCTCGACCCCAAGGTTCCCGCGAAGCAGTTAGCTGGCACGCTGAGCCGCATTCGGGAAAATGCGGTGGGCGACCTTCGCGAACAGCTGGAAACGCTGCTGAAGCATCCGGTGTATCCCATCGCAGCAAAGGCGCGCAGCCTGCTGGCCGAGGCAAAGCTGGCGGCTGAGGATGCACCCATCGTCGCGCCACCCCCGCCGTTGCGCTTCACGGTGCTGACGAATGGGGAGCCGCTGGCCAACACGAAGCTGGATGTCCGGATGGAGGGTGTATCCATGTCCAGTTTTGAGACGGATGCAGCCGGGCATTTGCTGGTGCCGCTCGAGGAGGTCGTGGAACTGGAAAAGCTCACGAAGGCAACAATCTCAGCATCATCCCGATCGCCGCGGGAGACGATACACTTGCAGAGAGTTGTATCGGAAGCGGCATACCAGATTCCCGGCTTTGAGTCGACACGCCGGCCTCCCGCCGTAAACCCGCCACCGAAAGCGGATGGCAAACCGGACGTATGGCCGGGCGTGTGGTTCAATGAGGAAGTGGAAGTGCAGCCCGGCGCCGATCGGGAATACACAGTGGCGGTAAAAACCGCCGCCATGGAGTTTACCTTTGCTCCGGCCGACGCGGTGGACATGACGAAGCACGCCAACATACGCATCCTCAAAGGCGCAGGCAAAAATGTTTATGGGTATGTTGAACTCACCGCTCCGCTTTCCGACTCGGTGCGCATTGAGGGGCTCCAATTGCGGCCCTATACGGTGGTGGTGATTGGTGAGGGACTCGAAACACTGGTGGTCAGCCCTCTCACGGTTTTGGCCGAGGGCTCCCAGCACCGCATCGAACTCAAGCCCGGGCGGAATGTGAAAGGGAGCATTGTGAGCATCGAGGGTTACAAGTCTGATCTCGGCTTTGAAGGAATGCTCTTCAAGGACGGCAAACGCTTCGAGCCCGCACCTTCGGCGGACACTCTGGGCTGGATGGGCCTACCCCTTGGCAAATACCGACTGCGCTATCTCTCCAGCGCTGAGACCGAGGCGCGCGCGAAGGAAAACGGGTGGCCCGATCCAGACATCGATCCCAAGTCACGCCATGGCGGCATCGACCATGCATTTGAACTCACTGAGAAGTCTCCGATCTTGGTGGACTTGGGCGAGTTTCGGCTGAAGCCGGAGCGACCTAAAAAGTAGCGCGGACTGGAAGTCCGCGCTACTCTCACGCCAGATCTTCGGCGGGATAGGTCCAGATTTCGCTGAGGGTGGGGTGGTAGTGGGGGACGCTGGCGAGTTGCGCGGCGGTGGAGCGGAAGCGCATGGCGACTACGATTTCGTGGATGAGTTCCGAGGCGTGCGGGCCGACGACCGAGCCGCCTAGAATCTCGCCGTCTTCCTGTGCGGCAATGAGTTTTACGAAGCCATCCGTCTCGCCCATGGTGATGGATTTGCCGTGGTCGTTGAACGGATAGGTGGCGACGCGGAACGGGATGCCCTTTGCGCGCAGGTCGCCTTCGCTTGCGCCGCATGCGGCGACCTCGGGATCGGAAAAGATGGCGTAGAGCTTGAGACGGTAGTCCGTCTCTTCCAGCGGCTCGCCTTTGTCTGCCAGGACGCGCGCGGCGTTGCGCGCGGCGATCTCGCCTTGCTGGATGGCGATGTGGACGATCTCGTATGGCCCGGCGATGTCGCCCGCTGCGAAGATGTGCGGCTGCGAGGTCTGCTGCGTGTCGCGCATGGAGGGGCGACCATTTTCGATGGCGATGCCGGCGGCATCCAGTGCGAGCCCGGCAATTGCGGGGGAGCGCCCGAGTGCGTTCAGGATTTGTTCGGCTTCGACGGCGATCGTTTTTCCCTCGTGCTGAAACTCGATGCGTTTGCCGGTAGCGGTGGCGCTGGCTCCGGTGAGCTTGGTGTCGGTGAAGACTTTCACTCCGCGTACGCGCAGGCCGTCGGCGAGGGCTGCGGCGACGTCGGGGTCGGTGCCTTTGAGCAGTTGCGGACTGCGCTGCACAAGCGTGGTGCGGCGTCCGAGGCCCGCGTAGTAGGTGGCGAATTCCACGGCGGTCGCGCCGCCGCCGAGAATCACGATCGACTCGGGGATGTGGGCGGTGTCGAGCACGTCGTCGCTCGTCCAGCAGCCGAGTTGCTGGAGCGCAGGGAGCGGCGGGTCATTCACCACCGATCCCGTCGCGAGGAGAACACTGCGCGCGGTGAGCGTGCGCAGGCCGCCGTCGCGGAGTTGCACCTCTACGGTGTGCGCATCGATGAAGCGGGCGAAGCCGCGCACGAGCTCGAATTTTCCGCCCTCGAGCTGCTTTCGGCGGTAGTCGGCAAAATCGGCGATGATGCGGCGTTTGCGCGCGAGGATTTCGTCGCCGTGCACCTCCAGGCCGGTGGCACGCAGGCCGAATTCCCCCGCGCGCTGCATCGAATGGTAGCGACCCGACGAGGCGAGCAGCGTCTTGCTCGGCATGCAGCCGCGCAGGATGCAGAGCCCGCCGAGCTCTTCTGCGCCATCGATCACACAGGTCGTGAGGCCGAGAGCCACTGCGGTGCGGGCTGCGGCGTAGCCTGCGCTGCCGCCGCCGATGATTAGGAAGTCGTAGTTCATAGGGTTAGATTTCGAGTTGGAACTGAAACTTGGGATGAGTGCCTTACCTTCCTCCACCGCCTGCGCCCGCCGCCAAGGCGGTGTCGCGCTTAGGCTTGCCACACGCAGTCCAAGGCGCGCCGCTCGCGGATACGGTTTTTGTGAAATTTAGCGGGCCTTTGTCATACTAAAGTTTGTCAGGTAGGACCTCGTAGAGTTTGAGAAACTGGTTGTTGAAAATGCGCACGGTGGTTTGCTCTAGTGCCCCGCCATCCTTCTTGCGGGCGAGTTCGAGCACGAGGCCGCGCTCCTGTGGCGTGACGTAGCGCAGGAATGCCGGGGCGCGGCGCGGATTCTCGGCGAGCAGCCAGCCCATGGGCTCCGCCACGAGTGGGAGCCCGAGGATCACGGCGGAGTTATTCACCGCGGGGTATTGCGTGGGGCTTGTATTCGAGATGGGGAGATCGTGAACCACCACCCA
>JAYUWZ010000303.1:0-4181 GCA_043753265.1 Verrucomicrobiaceae bacterium | reverse complement strand
CTACCGATACCATCATCGGAGCGGATGTCCCACGTGCCGTCTCCAGCCTGCCCGGCGAACACGAAAAGGGCATCGCACCACACTTCATCGCCAACTCATGAACGCGCTCACACTCGCTGAGATTACGTCCATAGCCCTTGGCGCGCCCGGAATTGCTTACGGTTCCATAAGCCAGGAGGAATCGCTCGACGAGATTCGCGGTGCCAAAAAGCAAGTAGGCTTCGACACCGGCGTCCGTCGCATCTCAGCGTTCCACGTCTTTCTGTCGAATGACAAGAAAGGCGTCCGCTTCTCGCATGACGATCTGCACACGGCCATCGCCCAGGCGTTCGCAAAACTCGGAGTGCCGCTTCCTGCGCTGCTAGCTGAGCGGCCACCCATCTCCGCCCAGCCAGACGAGATGGTAGGCCGCGCCACCCTGCGCATCGTGTCGGCGAGCTGCTTCCGCTGCAGCGCCGATTCGCCCGAGGGAAATACCAAGGGCAAAAACCTTCCTCCCACTAAAGCCACCTGGACTCCCGGCCCGACCGTCCACGTGCGCCTCGGACGCTGCATCTCGCCCGTCCAACTCATCCTTTGCGCCAAGTGCGCCCAATCCGAATCGAAAAAACCATGAACACCAAAACCAACAAGAAACCCGAAGCACCCAAGTTCCAACCCGTCCTCATTAACTCGAAGGATGGCCTTATCGCCACCGTCAATTCTGTAGTCGCCGACAAGCTCGCGCTGCAGGAGCTGCGCGTAGCGATGGATAAGGAGATCGTCGCTATCAACGAGCGCTATCAAAGGAAGATGGAACCTCTCCTGCGCGATATCGCAACCGGCGAGGCAGGCATCCAAGTTTACTTCACATCCCACCGTGAAGAGCTGCTTCCCGAGGGAATGAAATCGCTCGACCTGCAGCTCGCCGTGTTGGGTTTCCGCGACACGCCGCACCGCGTGGAAAAATGCCGCGCCAAGGATACCTGGGATGACATCGCAATCCGCGCCGCGACCTACCGCGAGTACGACGAGAAAGCGGAGCGGAACACATTCGACGAGCCGCCTGTGACGTTTAACGGCGAGGACTTCGTGCGATACCCTGCACCAGAGTTGAACAAAAAGGCGCTCCTCAGCGACCGTTCAATGGTCCCCTCTGCGTTCCTCAAAACGATTGGCGTTAAATTCGAATACGACGAACTCTTCTACTTTGAGCCCAAGGCCGAAACCATCGAAGGCGTGAAGGAGGTGGCAGCATGATCTGCAAAAAATGCTCAGGAGAGTTCAACGCTGCCGAAGAGGCTAGCGTGCTCGACGGCGACTCGGATGCAAACGTCCAAGTCGTGATTCATTGCCCTCACTGCAAGTGCGAGGTGGGCTACACGTTCATCAATCTGGAGGACCTCAGCGAAGGGGATGCCGAATGAGCGCCAGATATAAGCAATGCCCGGAGTGCGGTGAAGATTGTGAATGGGGCAAACAGCGTTGCTCCGACTGCGACATGGACAACGAAGCCGTTGACCGCATCGAAGCGATTGCGCGTGCCTGCAATGATGTCGTCGACACCGCTCCCTCCTTTTGGGCAGGCGTCAAACTGCATGTGGTCGATGGAACGACAATCGAGGAAACCAAGCCCAAGGTTTACGTCTTCGGAGGCCGAATCGTGCAATCTCATCGCGGGAGGACGATACGCAAATGAGCCGCAAAATCGACCCACTGCGCACGCCCGACGAAGAGTTCGAGCTACCACTTATTGAGGAGCCCGCGCCGAAGCGTATCGGTACGCAGGCCGTCAAGGTTTCCCTCTTCAAGCGAGGGGACGAGCCCACCAGCCCGTGGCAGGCCCGTGTGCGTGAGGATGGCGACGAGCTGCGCATTTCCACCCGTTCCACCCATCGCGGCACGGCCATGGAGTTTGCCAGGCTGCTCTATCGCGGCGTCCTCTATGCGGGAGGCATAGAGAAATACCAGGAGGTGTGCGCACGCGAACGCGCCGCCGACAAATCCCTCCGAAACCGTCTCGCCAATAGACCACCCTCGGTATGATTGATGCTCACGAACTCTGGAAGATGCACGGTCCTGCCTTGGTTGGCCGTCAGGTGCGGATGCTGCCTTTGTTCGACGGCGACCGGACAGGCGGCGTGCATATAATCACGCGAGTGGCGGGAGAAAAGATGGAGGGCAGTTCCATCTTCTACATTCCACTACCCACGGACGTCGGCATTCACGCTCTCCGCACTGTCGAGTTACTCCCTCCAGAGCAGCCAGACACGCCATTTCAATTCCGCGTGCGCCCCTGGCTCGTTGAATGTTTCGGCGAGGAGAAGGCTACCTCCAAAACGGAGCGAATGAATCGCTTCGTCGAAGAGGCAATCGAACTCGCCCAAGCGTGCGGTGCCACCCGCGATACTGTGCGTAAGCTGGTTGATTACGTATATGGCCGCCCACCGGGTGAAGCGTCTCAGGAAGTCGGCGGCGTGATGCTCACTCTTGCGGCCCTATGCCTGGCCGAGAACATCGAGATGGATGCTGCAGGTGAGACGGAACTCGCACGCGTGTGGACGAAGATTGACGCCATCCGCGCAAAGAACGCCAACGCGCCGCACAACTCACCGTTACCCGGCAGCTATCTGGATTACTCGGACGAGCTGCGCCGCCTCGAACATCAGCAGTGGTTTTGTAAGCCATGAGCCGCCCTCGCTCGCTTCCCAATCTCAGCGCCAAGCAAGAGGCCTCACTCTGGCCGATGGTCACTGCTGCCTGCGACACGGCAGCGCGGCTCGGCCATTGCGAGCCTACTGCCACCGCGAAGACGGACTGGCGTCACGGTTACCTGCAGGAGAAGTGTAAAATCCACTCCCTGAAATGCATCGCAGGGAAGGGTAATCAATTCGCCCGCGTGATGGCCGCGCTGCAGATGGTCGCGGGCGATGGCATCGATTGGATCATCAAAGCGGACGCCGCAAAGCCTGCTGAGCTGCTGCACCACGTTCGCGGAATGCTCGCCGGAATGGGCATCGCAGAGGACTACGCACGCGGCATCGCCCGCAACGCGCTCAGGCTGCAGGCGCTTCCCCAGCTCGACGAACTCGCATCGCACCAGCTCAGCCTAGTCGTCAAAATTCTTTACGGGCAGGGCAATCGCATTTGGGCGGCGCAGAATCGCTCGCAGGAGGAACCGTTTTGAAAAGGCGGAAGGCAAAACGGGAATCCATGATGCAGGCGCTGAAACGCTTCGCTCCCGACATATACGCACAGATTACGAAGATGCAGTCGGCGCGTCGCAATCAGGTGAAAAAGGCCAAGGATGAGCTTTGCGAGGTGATTCGCGGCTACCTTGAGAAAGAGGAGAAACTCGGCATTTTCGATGCGCTGACCGTCTGCACCCTCGTGGCCACCAAAGCGGCAGCTTGGTATCTCACCATCACGCCGGTCAAAAGATGGCCAAAGAACATGCAGAAAAGGAGGGACGAAGCGAATGGCTAAGCAACCAGTCTGCGTGTATTTGGTCTATCGCCCGGCCTTCGACTATGAGGAGTCAATGGACGCCCACTTTGTGTGCGCTACTCTCGAAGAGGCCGACGCCATCATTGCCGAGGTGATGGAGTGGATGGATCGTTTGGCGAAGCGCCTGCCGATCTATCCCGATGGAGGCATTGACGATCCTGATGCGGCTCTTTGGGCAGCGGTGAACGAACGCCGTGACGCTATCCTCGCGAAAGTCAAATGGCCCTACGGCCTCGACTCACTCAAAAGTGATTTGCCGGGCGGCTTCCGTGAAGGCGAGAAGGTCGAGCGTGGCATCTTGGAAGTGCGAAAGCTCACCATTGTCACGCCAAGGAAAAGAAGGGAGCGCAAATGAAGGCGCGCCGACAAACAAACCTGCAGCAGCCCGCGTTGTTTTTAGAGGAGGAATCGCACCGCCAATTTCCCCAGGCACCGCACGCCGAGAAGGCTGTGCTCTCGTCCATCCTGCTCGCGCCCGAGGAGTCGTTGAATTTGTGCGGTGAAAAGGGTCTCACCCACGAGAGCTTCTACCTGCCCGCACATGCGACAATTTTCAAGGCGCTCTATGACATCCGAGAGTCCAATCGGCCCGTCGATTTCATCACGATTGCCGAACATCTTCGCGACCGGAACCAGCTCGACGCCATTGGAGGCCCGCCCTACCTGAACGAATTGTTCGTGCTGCTACCTTCAGC
>JAYUWZ010000302.1:0-1836 GCA_043753265.1 Verrucomicrobiaceae bacterium | reverse complement strand
TTCCCGCGACCCATCTCGCGGAGCTTGAATTCCCACTCGCCCGTCATTGCGGGCAGGATGAGCGCTTGCGCGTCGAGATTCCGCAGCAGCGTAATCAGCGACAGCCCTTTCTGCGTGACTACGAGATCGCGGCCATCGCGCACGAGGTAGCCTTCGAAGAGCAGTCCTTCGATGACTTGCGCGCGGGTAGCCGGTGTGCCGAGTCCGCGTTCGGCCATGGCTTCGCGTAGTTCCTCGTCGTCCACCAGTTTGCCCGCTCCCTCCATGGCGCTGAGCAGCGTGGCCTCCGTGTAGCGCGGGGCGGGCTTGGTGAGGCTTTCCTTGAGTTCCAGCGCCACCGTCTTTGCCTGTTCTCCGGGCACAATGGGGCCAACGGCTTTTTCGCTATCGGCTCCCTCGGCCTCGCGTCCGTAAACGGCCATCCAGCCGGGATCGATAATAATGCGGCCCGTCGTCTTGAATGCTTCGCTCTCCACCCGGGTGATGCGGGTGGTGTCCTCAAATTGCGCCGAGGGATAAAACACGGCGACGAAGCGCTTCGACACGAGGTCGTAGATGCGCTGCTCCTTGTCATCGAGCCCATGCGCCGGCGTGCCGGTGGGCACGATGGCAAAGTGATCACTCACCTTGGCGTTGTTGAAGATGCGCTTGTTTGGCCGCACCCAGCCCTGCCCCAGGGCATGCGTCGCGTGCCGGGCGAGGTCACCGCTGAAGGAAGTCATCACCTGTTTCGCCGTTGCCACGTGATCCTCGGGCAGGTAGCGCGAATCCGTTCGCGGATAGGTGAGCACCTTGTGCTTCTCGTAGAGCGCCTGTGCGACCCCGAGCGTCATCTTTGCGGGGAAGCCAAAGCGGCTGTTGGCTTCGCGCTGCAGGGTGGTCAGATCGTAGAGGAGCGGCGGGGCCTGCGAGGCAGGCTTGCGCTCTTCCTCGATGATGCCTGGCCTGCCTTCACATTTCGCGATGATGGCATCCGCAACCGCCTTATCCCAAATGCGCTCTGACTTGGCCTGCTCGTCATTTGCCTTTTTGGAGTCGAATTTTTCGTCGAACCAGCGGCCGCGGTATTGCCCGCTTTGCACCTCGAAATCGCCGAATACCTCGAAATAGGTGCGGGGTTCGAACGCACGGATCTTCTCTTCGCGTTCGGCGAGAATGGCAAGCGTGGGGGTCTGCACACGGCCTGCGGTCGTCTTCAGGAATCCGCCGCCGCGTGAGTTGAAAGCAGTCAGTGCCCGGGTGGAATTGATGCCAACCAGCCAGTCGGCCTCGCTGCGCGACATCGCGGCATCCGCGAGTGGGAGCATTTCGGCATCACTGCGCAGGGAGCCAAATGCCTTTTTAATGGCATCCGGGGTCATGCTTTGCAGCCAGAGACGCTTCAGGGGATGCTTGGATTTGGCCGCGCGAATGATGTTCCGGAAAATCAGCTCACCTTCGCGCCCGGCGTCGCAGGCGTTGATGATTTCACCCACGTCCGGCCGCTTGATGAGCTTTTTCAGCATGGCGAGCCGCGCTGCATTTCTGTCGATGGGAGCCAGCGCGAACTCCGGAGGAAGGTGCGGCAGCTTCTCCAGGGACCACTTGCCCTTTTTGATCTCATGTTCCTCTGGCACCGCCAGTTCCAAAAGGTGGCCGACTGCGCTTGAAACGACGAATTGGTCGTTTTCGTAGAAGTCAGAGCCACGCCCTGGCTTCATGCCAAGGGCACGCGCCAGGTCCTGGGCGACACTTGGTTTTTCTGCGATGACGAGCGTTTTCATAAATTCAGAGTCTGGGAAAGGGCGTGGGGAGTAAGGCGGCGATGGCCCTTCACGCAACGGGAAAATTACGTCA
>JAYUWZ010000301.1:0-4182 GCA_043753265.1 Verrucomicrobiaceae bacterium | reverse complement strand
AACATCGCCGAAACGATGCAGTCGCCTGCGGGTAAAATGCGCCGCGCGCTCACCATCAATGGCGGCATCCCTGGCCCGGTGCTGCGGTTCACCGAGGGCGACACGGCGCGCATCACCGTACGCAATAATCTTCGCCGCGAGGACACGAGCATCCACTGGCACGGCATTCTTTTACCAAACATCGAGGACGGCGTGCCCGGCCTCACCACGCCGCGCATCAAGCCGGGAGGTTCGCGCGTGTTTGAATTCAAACTGAAGCACGCGGGCACCTACTGGTATCACTCGCACACCGGCCTCCAGGAGCAGCGCGGTGTGTATGGGAGCATCGTGATTTCCCCGCGCGGTGGAGAAAAAGTGCGCACGGCGCGCGACCATGTGCTCGTGCTCTCGGACTGGACGAACGACAGCCCGAGCGAGGTGATGAAGACGCTCATGCGCGGGAGCGATTGGTATGCGATTCGCAAGGGCACCACGCAGAGCCTGTTTGGCGCGGCGCAGAGCGGGTATTTGAAACAATTCCTCAAACGCGAGTGGTCGCGCCTGCCGCCGATGGATGTCTCGGATGTCGCCTACGATGCGTTCCTCATCAACGGCCAGCGCCGCATCCGCCTCGACGGACGGCCCGGCGAGACGATGCGCCTGCGCGTCATCAACGCGGGCGCGTCCACCTACTTCTACGTCGAAAGCTCCGCCGGCCCGCTCACCATCGTCGGCAACGACGGCATGGACGTGCGGCCCATCCAGCAGCGGCGGCTGCTCATCGGAAATGGCGAAACCTACGACCTGCTCGTGAAGGTGCCTCCCGGCGGCGAGTGGGAGTTTCGCGCCTCGGCGAACGACGGCAGCGGCCATGCGTCTGCCGTCTTCGGCAGCGGCGAGCCGCATCCCGCGCGCGATTTGCCGACACCGAATGGCTACAGCATGTCCGTCGCGCTCGCCGCCGTGCTCGACCAGCTCGACGACACCGGAAAGCTCTCCGATGCCGAGGCGCTCGCGCAGGAAAAAGACCGCCCGCTCCCGCCCTATCGCCGCATGCACGCCACGCGCGACACTACCATTCCGGGGAATAGAACGCCGCGCACCATCCCCCTCAAACTCACCGGCGACATGATGCGCTACATTTGGAGCATCAACGACAAGACCGTGAACGAGGATATGAAAATCCTCATCCACCGTGGCGAAGTCATCCGCTTTGAAATCATCAACAATACGATGATGGCCCACCCGATGCACCTGCACGGGCACTTCTTCCGGCTGCTCATGGACCCAAAGGAGCCGCTGCGCGACGCACCGCTCAAGCACACCGTGGATGTGCCCCCGATGAGCCGCCGCACCATCGAGTTCCTCGCCAACGAGGAGAAGGACTGGTTCTTCCACTGCCACGTCCTCTACCATATGCACACCGGCATGGCGCGCGTGGTGAGCTACGCGGAGCAGGGCAAGAATCACCGCCCCGTGCTCGATAAACGAGAGCACGACTCTATAAGCCTCATGTCGGATTTTTCGCTCCAGAGCCACATGAGCATGGGCATGGCGATGGCGCAGAACGCGCGCAACAACTTCGGGGTGATGTGGGACATCGGCTGGGGCCACGACCAGGAGGGCATGATGGAAAGCCATAACGGCGGCCCGATGCACTCGCACGAGATGATGCCCGATGTAGAATACGAAGTGGACGTGATGTGGCAGCGATACCTCAACCCGCGCTGGTCGCTCATGGCCGGCTACCGCTTCACAAACATGACGGAATCGCGCGACCGCGCCTTCGCCGGAGTGATGCACATGCTGCCCGGCATGTTCATGGCCACCGCCACCGTGGACACCGATGGCGACGCGCGCCTTTCGCTCGCGAAAAACCTCCAGCTCACCTCGCGGCTCAATGCAATTGGCCGCGTGGAATACGACACCAACGCCGAGTGGATGTGGACCGCCGGGGCGACATGGACGCTCAGCCGGCGCGTCTCGCTCATCACGCAATACGACTCCGACTATGGCTTCGGCGGCGGCCTGCAATTCCGATTCTGAACACTCACTCCCCAAACACCAAAAACAATAAAACAACACACAAATGAAAACCAAACTCGCATCCCTCATCCTGGCCGGCCTCACCACGATCCTCGCCTCGTGCGCGAGCGGCGGCGGCGGCGCAACCGCAGCCATCGGCGGCGCAAAATCGTATCCGCTCAAAACGTGCATCGTCACCGACAACGACCTCGACTCGATGGGCGACGAGCAGAGCATCGTCCACGAAGGCCAAGTGGTGAAATTCTGCTGCGAGCCGTGCGTGGCGAAGTTCAAAAAGAACCCTGCGAAGTTTCTGGCGAAGCTGCGGTAATCGCTGCGCCGTCACGCTGACAGAAAAGCAGCGGGCACGCGGAAACACTCCGATGAAATCCAATTCCGGCAAAACCAGCCAGCATACGCTGGAAGTCCTCAACGCGTCGCAGATGTACCGCGACTACGAGAAGGCGTTCACGCAAGGCACGGGACTGCCACTGCGGCTGGATGCGCCGGGGTTGCTCACGCTGACCCGCCACGCGCGAAAGCAGGAAAATCCATTCTGCGCGATCATGGCGAAAACCAATGAGAGCTGCGCGCAGTGCTACGCTTTGCAGTGCAAGGTGGAGGAGGAGGCGCAGTTTGCGCCGAAGACGCTCAAGTGTTTCGCGGGGCTGTGCGAAACCGCCGTGCCGGTGCGGGTGGCGGAGAACGTGATCGCGTTTCTCCACACCGGGCAGGTCTTGTTGCAGCGACCCGACAAACTGCAATTCAAGCGAATCGCAGCGACGCTCATCAAATGGGGTTCGGAGGTTGATTTGAAGAAGCTGGAGGAAGCTTACTTCAACACGCGCGTCCTCACGATAAAGCAATACGAGGCGCTCATCCGGCTGCTTTCCACCTTCGCCGAGCATCTCGCCATGTGCAGCAGTGCCCTCATCTTGCAGAGCCAGCAAAAGGATTCGCCGGGCATTACGCAGGCGCGCGGCTACATCCACGATCATTCCGACGATGAACTGTCGCTCGCTCTCGTCGCACACGTCGTGAACATGAGCGCGACCTACTTCAGCGAAAAATTCAAGGAGGCCGCCGGCATTACTTTTGTCGAATACGTGGCGCGAACGCGCGTGGAGAAAGCGCGGAATCTTCTGCTCGACCCGCGCCGGCGCATCAGCGAAGTGGCGTTCGAGGTGGGCTTTCAATCGCTCTCGCAATTCAACCGCACCTTCAAGAAAGTCGTGGGCGAATCCCCGCGCGACTATCGCGCGAAGCTCCCGCTGGCGAAAGCGTGAGCGGAAGGCCGGCAATGTTTTGCGTGGACGCTGGCGTGCGCGGTGCGAACCCAAGAAATGCGGAGTCTTTCCGGGAGGGTGCGTAGCGGGCTTTGCCGGGCTTTCGGATGCTCTCCCCTGCGTGGCAACCGCGCCCGAAATTCAAATAACAAGAACTAAGCAGAAAGACACGACAAGAAATCCAACAAACCCAAACTCCTATTCACGGCGCTCGCCGCGAGCGCTATCGGACTGATGATGACAGGCAGCCAAACTCAGTCGGCAGTCCGTTGCGAGAAATGCAGGACGGCGCAGGGACGCCCTTCCCACAAAATGACACATCTAAAGGTCGAGTTAAGCACGCCAAGCGGCCCATTCTTCTCGGCGACCGCGAGCGCGATCGACGTGCATACGGAGGAGGGCAGCATCCACATCACTCCGCGCGAAGAGAGCTATCTCAACATGATTCACGCGACCGAGATTACGCTCCATACTGCGGATGGCCCGTGCGTTTTCGAGATGGAAAATGCAGTCGTGGGGTTGACGTCGCGCACATTCACCGTACTCGCGGAAAGCATCCGCCGCGTCGAACTGGGTGACTCCCCCGTGAGCCTTCCCACACCATGAATACTAAAGCCCAACTCCCAGCGGCCACCCTCTGCGCAGCATTCTGCGCGGCACTCATTGCAACTTGCTCCCAAGCCTTCGCACGCCCTCCGCAAGCCCGTGTCGAGAGCGGAACCATCCAGGCGGTTGAGCAGGATGGCCGCACCCTGCGGGTCCAATGCTGCATTGGAGCCATCGAGACGATTGTTCTTTCGCAGGCTTGCTCAGAACGACTACCGTCTTGATGGCATCCATGGCAAATGACCGCATTTCCTTGCGCAGATAGCACCAGGCCGCCAGGTACCAG
>JAYUWZ010000300.1:0-4185 GCA_043753265.1 Verrucomicrobiaceae bacterium | reverse complement strand
AGGCATTATTCAGCGTCTCCCTAGTATTAATAGAGCCATCGTATCGTCTAAATAATCGCATAATACGTCGCAAAGTATTTTATGTCGAGTATCAAGTGCTGTTTGAGAGCGACCTTGAAGCGATACATCATATTCTATTTCTAGACCCACTGCCTCCGCGATTGCCTGTAGGAGACGAATGGATTTGTGGGAATCTCTTCCAGCCATATCTCTCAACTTAATAACAAGAGGATAATTAATTCGGTCGAGTGCGAATGTAGTGTCTGTCAAAATCCGATTGCAGACATGCTTCATCGATGTGGTTTTACCCGCCCCTGGGCCACCCAAAAATACAAAATGCCGATGCAAGTCTGAAAAAAGGCTATCGAGAGGTTTATTTTCGACTCCTTCCCCAGGGACAATCCTTGAGCGTGGCACTACATAGCAATCCAAATGGACGTAGATTTGGGTTGTTTGTTTTGGGGATTTGAGGTCGGCGAACTGTACCTCAGAAGCCCACTCGGACACTTGTCTTAAATGGCGCTCTAGAGCTTGCTCAAGTTGCGGGCCGGAACTGGAAAGTCGACTTTTTAATTTCTCTAGATACTCCGCAGTTCCTTTTATAAAGGAATCAAGGGCGCGGCGCGCTGCGTATGTTTCAAGGAAGGTCATGAAAAGGGACTAGGAATTTTGTTTAAAGAATTTGGATGAATTGGTCAACGGTGCACTCGCACCGAGTTCACGCCAGGGTTGATTAAAAGTGCAAAAACTTAACACTATCCTGAAAGATGCGCAAAATGAAAGGCGGGGCATTGCAGGAGCAATGTGAGAGTCCGAAACACATCAAGTATCTAAAAATCGAGGCAGCGCGGAGCGCCTTTCGCGTTGGGAGTGTGTGAGGCTTGGTGGGATGGGACAAGATGGAAGGTGGGATTGAGGAGAGTTTGAGAACTGAAATGGTAATGCAAGTGAAGTGAGGTCCCTCGGCTCGTGCCTCGCTCGGGATGACGCGTTTTTTTGGAGGGCGCTTCGCGCTGCTTTGGTTTTTGGGTGCTTGGGGTGGGTTTGATGGGCTTTGGTTGTCTTGCGGTCGCGGTTTTTTTTCTGTTTGGCTGGGTCTCGGGTTGATTGGTCTTAGGACTGCTGCTTGCTTTGAATACGGGGCTTTCTTTGCGGGGATTGGCTCTGTTTTTCGGGAGGCAACCGTCTTGCAGAAGCGCCATTTTAAAAGCGCGTCATCCCGAGCGAGGCACGAGTCGAGGGAGCTCACTTCACTGGCTGTGCTATCTCAGCAATGAATGGCTGGGCGATTCGCTAATCACGCGCTGCTTTTCGTTCCAAGTTGCACATCCAGATGGGCATTAAGTCACTTGGTGTGCTGCGCGGATCGAAGGGAAGTTCGGCGCTGAGATGGCATACAAGTAAAGTGAGATCCCTCGGCTCGTGCCTCGCTCGGGATGACGCGTTTTTTGGAGGGCAATCCGCTAGGCTCGTGCCTCGCTTGGGATGACGCGTTTTTAGAGGGGCGCTTCGCGCGGGCTATTCGCCCTCTGTGCTGTCGTTGTGCGCTGGCAATTCTCTTTCGAATTTCCAGGAGAGGTCTTCCCATTTTGGGTTCAGCTTTTTTACGAGGGCGTCTTTCTTTTCGCGGCGCCATGCTTTGAGTTGTTTCTCGCTGGCGATGGCGACTTCGGCTCCGTCGAAGGGCTCGTAGTATACCAAATCCGTGGTGTGGTACCGGGTGGTGAAGGCGGTGGAATCAGGAGTGGGATTGCGGTGATCGCGGAGGCGTTTTGAGAGGTCGTTGGTTACGCCGATATACAGGGTTTCGCGGTTTTTGCTGGAGAGGAAGTAGACCCAGTAGCGGTTCTCGTGTGGGGCGCGGAGGTAGGAGGGAATGGGCTTCTTGGGGCCTTTCACGCGAGGAGTGTGCGGGGTTGGTGGGGCAGCGACAAGGTGGAAGGTGGGGCAGCGACAAGGTGGAAGGTGGGGGGGTGAGCAGAGTTCGAAGGCTGAGATGGCAATGCAAGTGATGTGAGGTCCCTCGATTGCTGCTCGGCTCCGCTCGCACCCTACGGGCAACCTTCGGTTGGCGATCTCGCTCCGCTCGGTTCGTTCCTCGGTCGGGATGACGCGTTTTTAAAGGGCTCTTGGTGGGCGCGGCGCGTCACACGGTAAACATATCTGGCGGCGTGGCTGGCTTGGACTCTTCGACAAATTTTGCCAGTGCTGCGGCGAGTTGTTGTGGGGTGGCTTCCTTTTGGATCTTTTCGATCTCCTGCGTGGCCAGCCAGTCGCAGCGTTCGTTGCCTTCCTGCCCTGCGTGGCCCTTCACCCAGTTCCATGTTATTCTGTGGCGGGCGGCTGCGGAGTCCAGAGCGCGCCAGAGGTCTTCGTTTTTCACGGGTTTCGTTCCCCGTCTCCAGCCTTTCAGTTTCCATTTTGCGACCCACAAAGTGATGCCGTCGCGCACGTATTCCGAGTCGGTGAAGAATTCGACTTCGCACGGTTCCTTCAATGCATTCAGCGCCTCAATCGCGGCGCGGAGTTCCATGCGGTTGTTCGTCGTCGCCCATTCGCCGCCGCTCAACTCCCGCGTGTGCTGGCCGTGGCTGAGAATCGCGGCCCAGCCTCCCGGGCCGGGATTTCCGCTGCAGCCTCCATCGGAGTGGATGACGACTTTCTTCATGGGTTCGCTCTCACATTCTGCCGGGAAACACAGGGGTTGCCGAATGCATTTTCCTGTTCAAGGACGAGGAACCAATGGGGGCGTGGATGCAACCCTTTCAGGGTAGGTGTTCTCTACTGACTTACCCAGGGTAGCTTGTTCCTCGCAACCCTGGGCTGGTTGATGCAACGCCTTCGGCGTATACTTTGGCATGTCGATGGTAACGCGCGAAGAAACGGCTGAGCCGTCGGGCTCGGAGAGCGCCATCCACCGAAGATGGTGACGGCCTTGAGATGCTATTACGCCTGCCGTGTGCGGCGGCGGCGGGTGATGGGGAGGAGGCTGGCTAGGAGGAGGAGGGTGGTGGTGGGCTCGGGGACGTTGGTGGGGACTAGCTCGCCGTTTACGATTTCTGCGCCGCTGCCGACGGCGTTGGTGCCGGGGCCGCTGTAGAATTGCACGGAGGTGAGCTGTTCCAGGGTGAGGCCGGAGCCTGCGAAGCCGTCGAGGTGGTCGATGCCGGTGTCGGAGCCGGGGGTGCCGGTCCAGTTCCAGACTTCGAGGGAGCCCGTCCAGAGGCCGGTGCCGGCGAAGGTGAGCTGGGCGCCGAGGCCGTTGATGTCGAGCAGCGTGCCGACGTCGATGATGGCGACGGACTCGGAGGGGCCGGAGAGCGAGAGCTGGCCGAAGGTTTCGGTGACGCTCGCGCTTCCTGCGCCGCCGAGTTCCAGGATGGCGCCGATGCCGAGCGTGATGCTGGCTGCGTCGTTGATCCGGTCGAGCGCGGTGCCGGTGAGGAGCAGGCGGCTGTTGCTGATGGCGATGCCGGAGGTGCCCGAGAAAATGCCGGTGCCGGCGAGTTCCACGGTGCCGCCGTTGATGGTCGTGGTGCCCGCGTGCGTGCTGGTGCCGGTGAAGACCTGGGTGCCGGTGCCTTCTTTCACGAGTGAGAAGGCGCCGCCTGCGTTACCGCCGTAGCCGAGATCGATGTTGTTATTGGAGATGGCACCGCCGAAGCTCCCGCTGCCGTTATTCACGCCGAGGGTGAGGATGTTGTCGTTGCTCCAGCCTTTGTTGATGGTGCCGTTGCCGCTCAGGAAATCGACGGTGGTATTGCCGTCCCAGATGTCGAAGATCGCGCCCGTGGCCACGTTGAGCGAGGCCTTGTTGCCGCCCCATGCGCTGTTGAGGTATTCGTTGCGCAGCACGCCGCCCTGCACGTCGATGACGCTGGTGGGGCCGGTGAGGGCGATGGTCTGCGGGGACATGTTGTTGCCCAATTGCAGGATGCCGTTGCCGCTCTTGATCCACGAGCCCGTGCCGGTGATGGAGCCGCCATTGAGGTTGCGTGTTCCGCTATTCAGGTTCAGCTCGAGCACGCCATTGGTGACGAAAGTTGGGCTGCCGCTGGTGTTGTCCACCATGACGAGGTGGCCGGCGTTTACGGTGGTGCCGCCGCTGTAGTCACTGGCTCCGGTGAGCACCCATTTGCCCGCGCCGGATTTGACGACGCTGGTCAGGCCCCCGACCTGGCCGAT
>JAYUWZ010000299.1:0-1838 GCA_043753265.1 Verrucomicrobiaceae bacterium | reverse complement strand
GCGGGCAATGGACGCCATCGAAGGTAAAGCCATGCGCCAAATAGCAACGAGGCCAATCCGCCCACCAGCGCGGTCGGCGTGGAGACGACTCCCCGTTGGCATGGGGACTGGGCGCCACCCTCGTTTTCTCCAGCTTCAGTGCGTTTCATTCAATTCACTTTGTGCAACAAAGCTTCACTTTGCAAGACAAAGTTAGTTTGACAATCCGCTACTCCCGCACCTTCGAGTCGAGCAGCAGTGTCACCGGCCCGTCATTCACCAGGGCCACATCCATCATCGCGCCAAAGCGGCCTGTCTGCGCAGGGCGCGGCAGCAGCTTGTCCAAGGCAGCCACAAACTGCTTGCACATGGGTTCCGCAAAATCTGGCTTCGCCGCCCGATGCCAGCTCGGTTTTGTGCCCTTCTTCGTACTCGCAAAGAGCGTGAACTGGCTCACCACCAGCACATCGCCCCCAGCCTCCAGCACACTCAAGGTCCAGCCCCCCATGGCATCCGCAAATAGTCGAAGGCTCACAATCTTTTGCGCCAGCCAATCGATGTCCTCAGCAGTATCCAAAGCCTCAACCCCTACCAACAAAAGCAACCCCTTTCCGATGACGCCCACCTGTTCACCCCCGACGGAAACAGAAGCACTGCTCACACGTTGAAGCACAACTCTCATGTGCCCTTGGTATCTTTCGAAAGCACTCCAAAACAAGCGTCATTCGTCATTCAGCTCCACGTCTCACCCCGCCTTGACTCCCCACTCCCCGCATTTACGCTTTCCTGAGGACGTCACCCGAGGCGTCCAGAACACCAATCCCGACCTCCTATGAAAAAACTCACCTGCATTCTCACACTCACCTTTGCACTCGCATGCGGCCAGCCGCTCTTCGCGCAAGCAAAGAAAAAAGCCGCAGAGGGAGCTCCTGCCGCCGCAGCCGAAGCGAAGCCTGCGGCTGACGCCAAACCCGTGGAGAAACCTGCAAAGCCTGATGCCACAAAGGCTGCCAAGCCCATGCCGTTTAGCTCCGAGGTCGACAAAATCGACGCCACCGGAAAATCGTTCACCCACGTAAATGTCGACGGCAAGAAAGTGAAGAACACCGTGACCGAAAAAACGGCGATCAAGCAGGGCGAGGCCGATGCGAAATTCGAAGACATCAAAGTGGGCGACACCGTCTCCGGGCTGCGCCTCAAAAAGAATGACGACGGCACCGAATACGAACTAGTGAAGATTACCAAATTTGGGCCGAAACCCGCCAAGGCTGGAAAGGGCGAGAAAAAGGAAAAGGCGGAGAAGACGCCGAAAATCGGCAAATAGTCTCCCTAATCCCTCTTGAAAGCCGGCATCCGCGACGGGTGCCGGCTTTCACTTTTTCACCCTACCCCAGCGGGCGCACGTTGACGCGAGATACCCCGCTCATCTATTCCCGTTCATCATGCGTCCGCTCCTCGCACTCCTCTGCATGCCCGCGCTGGCTTTGGCGCAGGCCAAAAAGCAACCCGGCGTTGCCGTGACCTACTCCGCCGCTGGCAAGACCGACAGCACCTCGGAGCGCCTCGTCGCGCTCTACGTGCCAAAGGGCTCGCCCGCCTCCCCCTTCGTTCCCGCGGGCCCTTTCAAAGCTGTGTTCACCGGCGACATCGATTCGCCCCTTCGCGCGGAATACAGCTTTGCAGTCGAGGTCCGTGGCCAGGTGAAAGTATCCATCAATGGCACGCCCATCCTCGATGCCGCAGGCGCCGCCGCTGCGCAATACGCAGACAAGACCATCCAGCTCAACAAAGGCGCAAACAAGGTGGTCGTGGAATACGCCTCCGATGGCGAGCAGGATGGCCAGTTGCGCTTCGACTGG
>JAYUWZ010000298.1:0-8828 GCA_043753265.1 Verrucomicrobiaceae bacterium | reverse complement strand
GAGAGCCGCCTCATCGGCGGCGACGTGCTCAAAAGCAATGAGAAGGTCGCGCGGGTGAACCCCATCACCTATGTGGACAAAAACGACCCGCCATTCCTGATCGTGCATGGAGACAAGGACGCCACGGTGCCGCTGAACCAAAGCGCCGCGCTCTTCGAGTCGCTCAAAAATTCCGGGGTGAGCGCCCATTTCCACACCATCAAGGGGGCCGGTCACGGCACGGGATTTGGAGGCGGGAACATCGACGAGATGGTGAGTGGATTTTTCGACGCGCGCCTGAAGGCTCAGTCGAAGGAAGTGGAGGCGCTCGCGACCAATAGCGAGACGAGTGCGCCCGCGCTGAATCCGAAGGCAGGCGGTTTGGCGGGCCAAAGAAGAATCCCGTGGGAGGCCATTGCACGGCGTGACGACAAGGACAAGGACGGGAAGGTGAGCAAGGCCGAGTTTAGCGGGCCGGCTGCGTTGTTTGATCGATTGGATTCCAGCCACGATGGCGTGCTGACGAAGGAAGAGCACGAGGCGGTGATTCCGCCGGGTGGTGCCAAATAGAAGCTGGCCCGCGTGGTTGTCCCACACCACCATGAAACGCACGCTCCTCGCCCTATGCTTCGCCGCTACGACCCTTTTTGCCGGGGAGGCGGCACAGCCGATTTTGCTCTGGCCCAAGGGCGCACCGGGCTCGGAGGGGAAGACGAGCCCCGAGAAAGTGGAGATGTCATCGCCCGGCGGAGAACGCAAGGTTTCCAATATTCACGCGCCGAGCATCACTCCTTTTCTGCCCGAGAAGGACAAGGTGACCGGTGCTGCGGTGCTGGTGATTCCCGGTGGTGGGCATCGCCTCCTTTGCGTCGATCATGAGGGCGACAATATCGCGCGATTTCTGGCCGAACGGGGCATCGCGGCCTTTGTGCTCCGGCACCGATTGGCTCGCGAAGAGGGCTCCACTTATACCATCGAGGATCACGCGCTGGCTGATACTCAGCGCGCCATGCGTTTGATTCGATCCCGTGCGGCGGAATGGAGCATTGATCCGGCGCGCCTTGGGTCGATTGGTTTCTCCGCAGGTGGTGAACTCGTGGCCCTTGCGTGCATGCGGCCCGGCGCTGGCAAGGCGGACGCGCCGGATGCGATGGATCGCCTCGATTCCCGCCCGGCGTTTCAAGGGCTTATTTATCCCGGAAAAAGCGGCGACATCATTCCCACGAAGGACGTGGCTCCGGCATTTCTCGTATGCGGGGAGAAGGACCGGACGGACATTTCGGAGGGTCTCGCCGAGGTGTATCTGCGATTCAAGCGCGCGGGGGTGTCGGCGGAGTTTCACGTGTATGCCGGTGTGGGACACGGATTTGGAATGCGGCCCACTGCCAAGGGACCGGTTGCTGCGTGGCCACAGCGCTTTGTGGAGTGGCTGGATGCCCGGGGGTTTTTGGTGGGGAAGAAGTAGGGCGGCCCCACCTACATCCAAGGCTTGAGCCGCTCGCGCACCTCCGGTGTCGTTTCGACTAAAAAGCCGGGGCCGGTGGCCATGCGGACAGTGCGGCCGTCCTTGGTGGTGATGCGGATCTCCACTGTGCGACTCCCCGGGTTTTTCCAGATGAGGTCGCGGATCGTCACGAGGTCGTCCTCGGTGGCCTTGGCGGAGTCCAGTGTGAGCACGAGCGGCCTTTCCTTGGGCGCGGGCTTGGTGAGAATTTCGATTTTGTCGGCGGTCACACGCGGGCCTTCCTCGCGGATGTCGAGGCGGCCGGTAATGGCTACGACCTTGCCCGGCTCGATGTGTCGCTGGTGCTTGGTGTAGGACTCATTCCAGATCATCACCTCGAGCTGGTCGGTGAAGTCTTCAATCACCACAACGGCGAAGGGCTTGCCCTCTTTTTTCGTGAACTTCTTTTCCACCACGGAGAACTGTCCCGCGATGGTCACCGTGCTCTTCGTTTCCTGCTCCGAGAGACGTCCGATGGGAATGTATTTAGGCTTCTCGAGTTCGGAGCGGTATTCGTCCAGCGGATGGCCGGTGACGTAAAATCCGAGCAGTTCTTTCTCGAAAGCAAGCTTCTCCGATTGCGGCCACGGCGGCACCGCATCGGCGGCGCGTTTTGGCGCGGGCTTGGCCACGGCCATCATGTCGCCAAAGAGCGAGGATTGTCCGGAGGCCTTGTCGCGCTGCGTGCTGGCGGCTGCGGCGAGCGCGCCCTCGACCTGTGAGAAAAGCTGCGCGCGCTCGATGCCGGTGAAATCAAACGCACCGCATTTCACGAGGCACTCGACGCCCTTGCGATTCAGCTTCTTGGAATCCACGCGCGAGCAAAAGTCCTCAAGGTCCTTGAATCTTCCATTCTTCTTCCGCTCGATGATTGCGGCCTCCATTGCTGCGCCGCCCACGTTTTTGATCGCGGCAAGACCGTACCGGATTGCGCCGAGTTGCGGCTTTTCATTTGCCGGGGCGGGTGGGGCCGCAGGCTCGGCTGCGTGGCCATTTCCGCCATTCTTTCCGAGCACGTTGCTTGTTGGCATCTCCTCGAAAGGAACGTCGGGCTCGAAGGATTCCGGGATGCCCGGCTCCTCAGTCGCGCCCGCTGCGGCGAGGCGTGCTTTTTTGCGGATTTCCTTTAGCGCCGCGATGCCCTCCTTGCTGATGTTCGACGGTTCAAACGTGGGCCCGCTCTCATTGACATCGGGCGCGAGGAGTTTGATGCCGAGGCGCTCGCATTCGCCGACGAAGATGCTGATCTTGTCCATGTTGGCGACTTCGTTGCTCAATACCGCGGCCATGAATTCCACGGGGTAATTCGCCTTGAGGTAGCCGGTCTGGTAGCTCACCCACGCATACGCTGCGGAGTGCGAACGGTTGAAGCCGTAGCCCGCAAACTTCTCCAGCGTGTCGAAAATTTCGTTGGCCGTGTCTTCCTTGATGCCATGCATGTCGGCGCAGCCTTTGCAGAACTTGATGCGCTCCTCGGCCATCTTCTTCACATCCTTCTTGCCCATGGCGCGGCGGAGCAAATCTGCGCCGCCGAGCGAGTAGCCCGCGAGGATCTGCGCGGCCTGCATGACCTGCTCCTGGTAGACGAGCACTCCGTAGGTTTCCTTCGTCATGTCCATCAGCAGCGGGTGCGGGGCCTTCACCTTGGCTTTGCCCTTCTTGCGCTTGATGTAGTCGGGAATCAGGTCCATTGGGCCCGGGCGGTAGAGCGCCAGGATCGCGTTGATATCTTCGATGTCCCGCACGTCGAATTGCTTGCAGACATTGACCATGCCACCGGACTCGACCTGAAATACCGCGGTCGTCTCGCCACGGTTGTAAACGTCGAAGGTCGCCTCGTCGTCGAGCGGGATGGTGGCGATGTCGAAATCCGGCGTGTGCTGGTGGATGAGTTTCACTGCGTCGTCGATGACGGTGAGCGTCTTCAGGCCGAGGAAGTCGCACTTCAGCATGCCCACCTCAGTGAGCGATCCCATGTCGTACTGGCTCACGATGGAGCCATCATTTGCGCGGGAAATCGGGATGTAATCCGACAGATCGCGGTCGCCGATGACCACGCCTGCCGCGTGCACCCCGACGCCACGGGTGAGGCCCTCCAGCCTCACTGCGGCATCCCACATTTGCGCTGTCGCGGGCTCCGTTTTCACGGCGGCGGCGAGCTCGGGGTTTTTGTCGATGGCTCCCATCACCTTCTCCATCTCGCCAGTGTCCTTGTTCTTCTTTTCGTAGCCCGCGAGCGTGATGTTCAGCTCGGTGGGGATCATCTTCGCCACGCGGTCGGCTTCGCCATATCCCCAGCCCATCACGCGCGACACGTCGCGTACCACGGACTTCGCACCGAGCGTACCGAAGGTGATGATCATCGACACAGCGCGCTCCCCGTATTTTTGCCGCACATACTCGATCACCTCGCCACGGCGGTTCTGGCAAAAGTCGACGTCGATATCCGGCGGGGACACACGTTCGGGATTCAGGAATCGCTCGAACAGCAGCTTGAACCGGATGGGGTCGATGTCCGTGATGCCCATGGCATACGCCACCATGGAGCCTGCGGCGGAACCACGGCCCGGGCCCACGGGGATGCCCCGCTCCTTGGCCCAGTTGATGAAGTCCCACACGATGAGGAAATAGTTTACGAAGCCCTGCTTCTCCAGCAGGTCCATCTCCAGCGCGTAGCGGTGTTGCACCACCTCGGAGTCCGAATTCGCGCCGTAGCGCTTGCGCATGCCGGCGATGGTGATTTCGCGGATGTATTCGTTCTGCGTTTTGCCTGCGGGCGGCGCGTAGTTTGGATACTTTGGCGAGCGGTCGAGCTGCAGGTTTACGCGCTCGGCGATGGCGAGGGTATTGTCGCAGGCCTCGGGGTGGTCGCGCCACAGGTGCCGCATTTCCTCGGGCGTCTTGAAGTAGACCTCGGTGACGTAGCGCAGGCGGCGCTCGTCGGCCACATTGGCACCCGTCCCGATGCAGATGAGCACGTCGTGCGCTTCGTGATCCTCCTTGTTGAGAAAGTGGACATCATTCGTCGCCACAAGCCCCACTCCCAGATCGCGCGCGATGCCGGGCAGCGCCCGATTCACCTTGATCTGCTGTTCGATGCCGTGGTCGCAGAGCTCTATGAAATAATTCTCCTTCCCCAGGATGTCCCGGTAGGTCGCCGCAAGCTCCACGGCCTTCTGCATGTCGTCCTGCGCGTGGATGGCGTAGGGCACCTCGCCCTTCAGGCATCCGCTCAGGCCTATGAGGCCCTTGCTGTGCTTGGCGAGCAGTTCCTTGTCGATGCGCGGTTTGTAGTAGAAGCCGTCCAGGTGGGCGATGGAGACGAGCTTGATGAGGTTTTGATACCCCTCGGTATCCGCCGCCATGAGGGTGAAGTGGAAATTCCCCTCCTGTTTTGTGCTGGCGCTTTTTTTCAGGTGCGAATCCGGCGCAATATACATCTCGCACCCGATGATGGGCTTGATGCCCGCCTTCTTGCATTCATCGAAAAACTCAACCGCCCCATACATCACGCCGTGGTCGGTAATAGCCAGCCCGGGCATCCCCAGCTTGGCCGCCTTCTTTACCGCCGCACCCACCCGGCATGCCCCATCGAGCGTGGAGTATTCGGTATGGCAGTGCAGGTGAACAAACGAGTCGGACATTCCCCAAACTTTGTGGCGGGAGGGCAGGGTGTCAACGCGGAGGCGTGGGAAATGCCACAGAATCTTTTCACGCATTTTAGATCGATCGCAGTCCTTGCGTCGGGAGCGGCAACATGTTCCTCTGCGCGCCCTTTTCCATGAAAGCACCTATCCGTGTCGCAATCACCGGCGCTGCCGGCCAAATCGGTTACTCGCTCCTTTTCCGCATCGCCTCAGGCTCGATGTTTGGTCCGGACCAGCCCGTCATCCTCCATCTCATCGAGATCGAGCCCGCGCTCAAGACGCTCAATGGCGTGGTGATGGAACTCGACGACTGCGCCTTCCCTCTACTGAAGGGAATCGTGCCTACCGCGAATCTCGACGAGGGATTCAAGGGCGTGAACTGGTCCCTGCTCGTGGGCAGCGTGCCCCGCAAGGCGGGCATGGAGCGAAAGGACTTGCTCGGCATCAATGGCAAGATTTTCATCGGCCAGGGCCAGGCCATCGAGCGCAATGCGGCCAGCGACGTGCGCGTGCTCGTGGTGGGAAATCCCTGCAATACGAACTGCCTCATCGCCATGAACAACGCAAAGGGCATCGCCTCGGACCGTTGGTTTGCAATGACCCGCCTGGACGAAAACCGCGCCAAGACCCAACTCGCCCGCCGGGCCAAGGTGGACGTGACTGCGGTGAGCAATCTCGCAATCTGGGGCAACCACAGCTCCACGATGTATCCCGATTTCGAAAACGCCAAAATCAACGGCAAGCCCGTGACGGAAGTCATCGCCGAGCCCGGATGGCTCAAGAGCGATTTCATCTCCACGGTGCAAAAGCGCGGCGCGGCCATCATCGAGGCCCGTGGCTCCAGCAGCGCCGCCAGCGCGGCAAATGCAGTGGTCGATACCGTCCGTTCGCTCACCACGCCGACGCCAGTCGGTGACTGGCACAGCGTCGCAGTGTGTTCGCCCGGCTACTACGGCTGCGAGAAGGGTCTCATTACCAGCTTCCCCATCCGGACCGTCAGCGACGGGAAATGGGAAATCGTCCAGGGCGTCGAACTCTCCGACTTCAGCTGCGCACGGATCGAGACCACGCTCACCGAGCTCAAGGAGGAGAAGGCGATGGTTTCGGAGCTGCTGCCAAAGTAGGCAACGCCGGAAGTTGAACTTCTGCCCCGCTCACGAAAAAGCCTCGTCCGAAAGGACGAGGCTTTTTTGCGGGCCTTTGTTTTGCCAAGGAGGCCGTTTACTTCTTGTCGGCTTCCTTGAAAGCCTTGTCCACTTCCTGCATTGCAGCGCCAAAGCCCTCCATGCCTTTGGCTAGCACCGTCGCAGCTTCAGCACCGGCCTTCTTTATTTGTGCCGGTACGGTCTTCATCTTCGTCTGAATCTCCTCCTGCTTTACCTTCATTTTGGCCATGATCCTGTCCTTCGTCTCCTTGCTGGGTTCGCCAAGACCCTTGGCCCCAGTAGCGATTTTCTTGAGTTCCTCGGTGACGGACATCAACTCCAACACGGCTTTCTCAGCGGTGGCTTTGTCTGTGATTGTGAGGACCGCATTTGCCATGCGATCCATCTGGGCCATTGCGGCATCTGCGACTTCTTCGTGGGTTACCGCATAGGCATTGGAGGATACCAGGAGCGCGATGGTGGCTGCGAAGGCGAGGGCGAGTTTACTAAAAGAGTTCATCATGTCCAAGTTGCTGACTTTTAAAGGTGCGGCAAGTTCGGAATCTGAAGGGTTTATGCCGATAGCAAACGCCCGATGTGCAAAATCATCACTCACAGGTGCGAACTCCCTCCTGCGTTTGCGGGGGCTGGGCGGATTATGCATGGGGCACACTACAAATCCTCAACTGCATTATCGCCAAGCGCCCGCTGACTGCTGCATCGTTTCCGACCCTTCCACCTATGAGACTTCTCCTCGCCCTCGCCATCTGGCTCCCCAGCACGACTGCTGTCTTCGCCGATGCCCCACCTGCACCAGGCAAGACGGTGTCGCTTTTTGATGGCAAGTCGCTCGATGGCTGGGAGGGGAACGCGAAACTGTGGCGCGTGGAGGACGGCGTCATCACGGGCGGCTCGCTCACCGAGACCATCAAGCACAACGACTTTCTTGCGAGCACCAAAGACTACGGCGACTTCATCGTGCGTTTCGAGATCAAGCTCACCGGGGCGGGGGGCTTTGTGAATTCCGGCTTCCAGATTCGCAGCCAGCGCGTGCCGAAGAATTCCGAGATGAGCGGCTACCAGTGCGATTTCGGCGAGCCGAACTGGTATGGTGCCATCTACGACGAGTCGCGGCGCAACAAAGTGATGGCGGTCTCCGACATGGCCGCGCTGCGCCCGGTGATCAAAAAGGACGGCTGGAACGAATACGTCATCCGCGCACAAGGCCCGCGCGTCACCACTTGGATCAACGGCGTGCAGGGCGTGGACTACACCGAGGCCGACCCAGCCATTGCGCGCACGGGCAAATTCGGCATTCAGGTGCATAGCGGAGGCAAGGCGCTCGTGCAGGTGAAAAACATCAGCATCGAGGAACTCGCCCCGCCTGCGCCGGGCTCGTATTTCGAAGGAGCCCCGGCGGTGAAGAAATACGCGAAGCCCTCGCCGCTGCCGCCCGAGGAACAGCGCGCGACCTTCTCGCTATCGCCTGGATTTGAAATCGAACTCGTCGTCGCCGAGACCGAGGGCATCGGAAAATTCGTGCCCATCGCCTTCGATCAAAAAGGCGCACTCTGGACGACGACCGCGCTGGAATACCCGGTGGACGGAAACGAAAATCCAGCCGCCGCCGATGCCCTCTACGCAAGCAAAGCGAAGGACAAGGTGGTCGTGTACGATCGCGACCCCGCCTCGCCCACCGGCTATTCCCCAAAGCCCCGCGTCTTCGCGGAAGGCCTCGCCATCCCCCTCGGCGTGCTGCCTTACAAAAACGGCTGCTACGTGCAGCACGGGCACGACATCGCATTTCTCAGCGACACGGATGGTGACGGCAAGGCTGACAAGCGCGAGGTCACGCTCACCGGATTCGGCGTGCAGGATTCCCACCTCTTTCCGCACCAGTTTCTCCGCGCGCCAGGCGGCTGGATTTGGCTGGCACAAGGTGCGTTCAATTACAGCAAGGTGCGCAGACCGGACGAACCTGCGGAAAAAGCCGTGCAGTTTGACCAGACACGCATGGCGAAATTCCGTGCCGACGGCAGCGAGTTCACCATCACCAGCAACGGCCCGTGCAACATCTGGGGCCTCGTGCTTGATGGGAATGGTCAGTCCTGGATTCAGGAGGCGAACGACTTCGGCTACCCGGTAATGCCCTTTCACGAATACGCCAACTATCCCGGCTGCTCCAACCGCCAGTGGAAGAGCTACGCCCCGGAGTTTCCCGGCACCGCAAAGGATTTCCGCATGGGAGGGACGGGTCTCAGCGGCCTCGCCCTGAGCGACATTAGCGGCGCGTGGCCGGGGGCCTACGCAAACGTGATGTACGTCGCCAACCCTATCACGCGGCAGATTCAGGCGGTCAAAATTACTCCGGACGGATCGCGCTTCAAATACGAAAAGCTGCCGGATTTCATCAACAGCAGCGACGAGTGGTTCCGCCCCGTGGCCATCGCCTTCGGCCCGGATGGCTGCCTCTACATCGTCGATTGGTACAACAAGATCATCTCCCACAACGAAGTGCCCCGCAATCACCCCGAGCGCGACAAGGCGCGGGGG
>JAYUWZ010000297.1:0-8832 GCA_043753265.1 Verrucomicrobiaceae bacterium | reverse complement strand
AGATGCATGTATCCTGCCCGGCGCGTACCGCGGGGCGTCCGCCGATAAGCACCGTGCCGCTGCCGCTGGGAAAGGGGCTGCTTGTGGGCTGGTGCGCGTTTGGCGGCATCACGCACACGTGCATGTCGCCGGCCACCGTCGCGGGCTGGCCGCCGATCAAAACGGTCGCCACACCCGGCCCCACAATGGTGCCGCCGTGATTCGTCGTGTCTCCTGTTCGTGCTGCTGCTGGCATGGTTAGTTGATCATCACGGTTCCGCCCTGGATCACGGCGCGTCCGCTGCCGCTCAGGGTGGCGCTGGCGCTGCCTTCGATTTTCGCCTCGGCACTCGCCGTGGCACTGATGTTGACGCCCTCGATGGTGGCATCGCTCGTGGCCTTGATTTCGATTTTCCCGGCGCTCTCGATGGCGATGCCATCGGGCCCCATCTGTATTTTGTTTCCGTTTTGGTCCTGCAAAAGAATCCCCTGGTCCGCGTCCGAGAGCACGATCTGGTTTCCCCCCGGCGTGGCAAAAGTGAGCACCTTCTCGGCATCGTCGATCCCGATCACGATTTTCTCGCGACTCTGGTAGCCCTTCTTCGGGTTCGCATCATCACCCGGAATGTGCGAAACATTCTTCCCGCTATACATTGCACCGAGGATGACCGGGTGCCGCGGATCATCGTCGAAAAAGCCGACCACCACTTCGTCCCCAACCTCCGGGCGAAATACAAATCCCCGCTCATTGCCCGCCTCCGGCTGCGCCCAGCGGGCCCACAGCCCCTCGCCTCCGGGCAGCATCACGGGCAGGCTCACGAGGATGCGCTCGCCCGATTCCGGATCGCTCGCGAGTTGCTTCACGATGCCGCAGTGCAGTCCGCGCATCGGCGGCAGCAACCCAGTCTCCACCCTTGGCGTGAGCCAGGCGGGATCCAGGCCGATCTGCACATCCGTCTTCCACGTGCCTGTGTAAAATTCGTGCCTCACGCCGCCCACAAATGCATCGCCATTAAACCGCGCGCCGAGTCCGTCGAGGTGAATGATGCCACCCGGCATGATCGTGGCGAAACCGCGCACGCGCACAGTTCCCCGGATCTTCGCCAGCTGCGCGCGCAGCACCCGAGCGGAACTCCACGCGGTAAGTTCATCGCTTGCGAGTGCGCCGCCGTGCCACGCGTCATCGTTCGCGCCACCCGTGGCCGAGAGCGTTGGTCCGTCGAGATTGCCCAGCGCTGGTTCGCTGATCGTGGGGGCGTCCGCTTCCAGAGTCTCTCCACTCGCGGGAGCCCAGGAGGTCGATTTCGCGCCCGCTGGCTGGTACCGGGCATCCATCTCCGCCTCGAAGCTTTCGATCGCTCCCCCGAATCCCACGGTCAGCGCAGCCGTCCCGCTCACCACCGGCACCTTGATGTCCAGCTTGTCGAGTTGCGGCAGCACGAGCCATCCATTCGCCCGGGCCCGGTGCAAAACGAAATCCCAGTCGTTCACCCCCGCTTGCACGAGTTGCGCCTGCTGTGTGCCGCCGGAAGCCACGTCGCCCGCCACTGAGTATTCGCCCAGAATGCTCTGTAGCGCATCGGCGTCCGTGGAATCCGTCCAGCTTCGCCACTTGTCGGCCAGCGTCATTTTGAATGCCACGTGCCGGCACTCCACCACGAGTTGCCAGGGCCTGCCGGGCCGGGCGGAGATGCCATGCTTGGTCACGAATCCCTTGAAAACAGCCTCCTCCTGCCCGTGGTAGCCGAGCTTGAACTCCACCGCCGCTCCCGGCTTGAAAGTGTCGCTCTCGCTCAGCGGAAAGGTCTGCGTCGCTACGTCGCCATCGCGAAACACAAAGCGCGCGTGGGATACCCGGTTGCACGCGTGCGATACCATCGCCTCGAACAAATGGAGTGACGTCGGCACGGCCTGTCCATCCACCATCAGCGTGAAGGTCACGAGGTCTGGGGGGCGCGGCGTGGGAACTGGTTCGACGGCGGACATCGTTTAGACGGGCAATTGCTTGAGGGGTGGAAACTGCAGGTACTGCCCGGCACGCACCTCGCGGAAATCCCCGAGGTCGTTGAAGCGCGCCACGCGTGCATAGAGCGCCGCATCGCCATAGTAGCGCCACGTCAAAATGGGCAGCGTCTCGCCCTGCGTCACCTGGTGGAGCCGTGTGAGGTCGGGCGATTGCTTGTTCTCCTTGGCGACACGAAGTTCCTCGTCGAGCGACTCACTGAATATCGCGGTGACTTTCGCGCGCAGGGGTGTGCCATCCGGCTTGAACAACGTGTAGTTTAATGCCGCCGATTTCATCACGCAGCGGGTGATGTCGCTGCCCCAGTTCAGAATCAGGTAGCGCGGGCGATGCACCTCGCCATCCATCAATGCGCAGGCCTTCAGAAAGTCCTCCACGCGTGTCGCCACCGGCACCCGATCGAAAGGGTTGTCATCGGTCGCTCCCGTGCCGTCAAAGATGAGCTCAAACGTGTAGTCCTGCGTCTTGTAGCGCTTGAATACAGAAGGGCCCGGCGTATTTCCCGCCCCCTGCTGCTGCTCGAATTCAATCTCATACGAGCGGCTCCAGCCAGTGGGATTGAACTGCGCCTCAAACGTGATCTCCCCCTGGCTGCGCTTCTCGTCTGTGAACGAGTGGATTTTCAGCTTTTCGAGTTTTCCAAACATGGTTCAGCGTTCCTCCCTTTCGCGCAAAATGCGGAGCACCTGCTCCACAACGCGCTCGATGAGTTGCTCATCCGGCATGCCGCCATCGGTGCGCGTGGGCGCTGGCCGACCCTGCTCCGGCTCCACCACCACTCGCACGATCAGTTCCTGGATTTCGACGGGCATTTTTAAATAAGCGTGGACACCTGCAATGCGTACGCGAGTTCGAGCGACTCGACCGCGACCCCGTTGTCGGTGGCGTTGAAGTTTCCGATCGTCCATTTCACCGGGTAGCAGCGGCTCAGGGTCCATGCCGCCAGCGGGAGATGCTGCTCATTCAGCAGCGTGACCACCACCGGCACCGGCAGGAATTCAAAGGCCTCCAGCGCGGCGCGCACCCACAGGATCAGCGGCGACGCCGTGAGCAGCCCGCGCTTGAGCACGAGATTTCCGTGCTTCGCGCCGGTCGGGAGCTGGTGGACGAAGCGGTTCTCCCCGCCCTCCGCAAGTTCCTCCGTGCCCAGGTCCATCCCCAGTCCGGAGACCTCCTGGAAACGCATGTCGCGAGCGTCCGCCTGCGGGAGCATAAAGGTCACTGCAAAGTGGAACGCCACCGGTGGGTAGTAGGTAGCCATGGACCGGCCGTTACGGCGTCTCGATAGTGAGTCCCTCGTGCGCGAGTTCGATGGATTCGATGGCCACCTCGTTGCCCGTGGATTTCAGGCCGGGTCCCTCGACTTTCACCGGGAAGGCATTGCGCGCCTTCCACACCATCACCGGCTCGTGCTTCTCGTTGAGAAGGCTGATGGTCACATCCCGGCGCTCCACGGTGTTGAGCGACGTGGAGTTCAGCCATTTGAAGTACTCGCCGTCTTTCGGCACGATGCCGCGCTTGAGGGTGATGTTGTTGATCTTCGGGATGCCCGGCATCTTTTGCACCGAGTAGATCGGGCTCGATCCCTCGCGGTATTCGATGACCTGGGTCTCCATCGTGAGGCCTGAAACCTCCGTGAAGCCAATGCGGGTGCCACCCCACTCGACCTGGAAGTGAAATGCTGGAAGCGGATAAGCTGGCATGGGTATTTTCCTTTCTTGGTTTGGGTTTCGTTAGGACTGCTGCAACTTGTGCGAGAAGCGGATGACGATGAATTCCGCCGGGCGCACCACGGCCATTCCCACCTCCACGATGAGCCGGCCCTCGAGAATGTCCTGCGGCGTCATGGTGACGCCGAGGCCCACGTTTACAAAGAACGCGTGCTCCGGCTTCGCCCCCGCCAGCGCGCCTTCACGCCATTTCTCGGTAAGATAGTTAGAGATCATCCCCTTGATTTTCACCCACAGGTTGGCGTCGTTCGATTCGAACACCGCCCACAGCGTGGACTTCCGTAGCGACTCCTCGACCATGATGAAGAAACGCCGCACGTTCACGTAGCGCCATTCATTGTCATTCCCTGCCAGCGTGCGCGCGCCCCATACCAAAATGCCGCGCCCGGTGAATGGCCGGATTGCATTGATGCTCTTGCCCGCGTTGGCGTCCACGTTCAGGTCCGCCTGCTCGTCGGAATCGACGTGCTCGGAGACCGCTGCGACGCCGTCGAGGCTGATGTTTGCAGGCGCCTTCCACACTCCGCGCGTACGGTCCGTGTAGCAGATCGCACCCACGACCGCGCCGCTCGGCGGCACTTCATGCACCTGGCTTCCGATTCCCCGCACCACGTTCGAGTAGGTTGGGTATTGATCGAGCAGCGTTTTCTCCACCGCCCATTCCTGCGAAAGCACCGAGTCGCGAAGCGATGTCAGAGCCGTGATGAAGCTCTGCCCCAGTCCGTTGATGCGCGCCTCGGCCTTCCGAACATTCGCAAGCCGGGCCGGATTCCCCGGGTCTCCCGCCGCTGGTGCCGCGTAAAAAGCAGCATCAGGATCGGGGAGCGTCGTAAAAATCGGCCCCCACTCCGGCGCGTCCGCTTTGCCTATGCCGGTGGGCACCGCAGCCACCACTGCACCCGTTGCGGCGTCCGACCCTTTTGCCAGCCCGTTGAGGACGGTAAAGGTATTCTTCAGCGTGTCCTTGATCGCATTCTTCGCCAAGTCGCGGTTGGCCGTATTTGTCAGCCCGCCTGTGTCCTTCGCCCAGCGATCCGACACATTCTTGTTGGTCGTGTAGAGGAAGGTAAGCAAGTCGAGGAAGAGCGGCTGGATCTCGGCAATCAAGGGAGTTCCGCCGTTGAGCTTCGCGAGCAGAGCCGAGCGCTTTTGAGTAAAGTCATCCGCAATCTTTTTCACATCCACAGCCTTCACCGTATTGGAATCCGCGATGGCGGCATCGGCGGCGTCAAAGAGCGGGCGAATTTGCGCGTCGGCCAGATTTTTGATCGCCTCAAACGCAGGCGCGCCCTTCACCTCCCGGTAAGTGATCAGCCGAGGGATGCTCGATTTCAAGTGCGGGGTATAGGCCGCGCCATAGCTGAGATCCTTGGTCCCGATCTGATTCCGGAAATCTGTCACTCCCTTCGTCCAGTTCTCGTCTTCGCGCAGATCGAGAATTGCAAACCGATCCTTCAGCTTCCCAGCCTGCGCCAGCATTTCGCGCTGCAAATCGTAAAACTGCGTGGACGGTGTGAGGCTCACCCCGTCGGGGATTACCAGCAGCGTGGGCTCATCCTCCCTCGCCGCCGCAGCCAGCCCCCCGGAAAGCTCGGACTTCACCACCGAGCCATCGCCTTTGTAGGTGCCCACGCTCACGATGTAGCACTTCCCTCCGCCGTTCTGGTAAAACATCCGCATCGCCTCGTAGAGGAAATAATTGTTCGAGAAAGTGGCGCTGGAAACGTTCATGGTCGCATCCAGCGTGAACGCAGTCACATCCGTCTGCGGACCCACCCCATACTTCTCCTCAAACTCCACGAGCGAGCGCACGAGCGTCGGTTTGTTCAACAGGTCCTCGTTCCGGAAGTTTGCGGACTCGGTATAGCCGATGAAGGCCGGGACGGCTGTCTCGACTTCTGCGACTGAGCGCGGAAGGAGACTGATCTCCTCCACGTACACATCAGGGGTTTTGTATGTTGGCATGGTGTTGCTTGGATGGGTTGATTAGACGTACAGAAAAACTTGCGACGTATCCGGGACTTCGCTGGAGCGCGCCTCCGGCCTTGGGTTCGGGAGATCCGCATAGACCGTGTCGAATCCCGGCCCCGTGCTTTTCTTGCGCTGCAGCGCAAGGCCCCGGATGCCCGTGGCCGAGAGCGGCACACTCTTGGTGGAGTCCAGCGCAAACGCCTGCGCCCCGTCGCTCAGGCTCACTGCTGTGGCCGCTCCAAATGAGAACTGTCCCGCCGTTTTTTCAATGATCTGCAAATCCGCAGCCACCACGCCGGAGGCATGACGCGGCACCACCACATAGCGCCACTTGGGCGTGTATGCACCGAAGGCGATGCTGTAGGCTGGCACTGGCGAGAGCACTCCGCCAGAGGGATCCACAAATTCAAAACCAGCCTCGGCACCCGCACGTGCGGAAAGCTGCACCACCGTCACCGGACGCGTGGCCGACGCGGCAACTGTTGCAAAAATGCGCCCGATCCTCAGCCCGTCCAGCAGCACATCCAGCAGCCCCGGCTCAGGCCCGGTTAGGCGGGCAATGGCCTTCACGCGGCCATCCGCGGCAGCCACCTGCTCGGAAAAAACCACCTCGCCCGCGCTCGACTGCAGCGCCACCGAGTGCGTCGCCGCCGTCGCGGGCAGATTCAGCGGAATCCCCAGCCCGCAAAATTGCGCCTGCGAAGCCGCGGGCACCTCAGTCCCCACATGCACCTGCCCATTCGTCCCCACCGTTCCCGCCTTGTTGGAAAATACAAAGCACCCGCTCCACCCCTCCGGCAATTTCGTCACCGAGGCCATCTCCGGTGCCGCGGCATGCATGAAAAACGTGAGCACCATCTCCGGTGGAATGGCCACCATGGGTTTCCCGTCTCCGCCAATTTCCACCGCCACCATCGCCTTGTTTGCAAACGCCTTGAAAATCATTCGCTGCCTCCGCAGCAGCTCAGCCGTCGCCGGCGAGGGACTCCACTCCGCAAACGCCACCTCCGTGCCCGCGTAGTATGCGTGCGCCGCCGAGAGTTCCAGGAGCAGTGTCGCGGTCTTAGCCATTCGTCGTGGAAGAAAGGCGGATGTCCGTTTCCAGTACCGGACGCTGTTCGAATTCTGCCCTGTTCTCCTGGATGACCACGGGCCGCACCTGGTAGGCCACCGATGGCAGGTAGTGGACGCCGAGAATGCTCCAGAGGTAGTTTTGCTGCTCCAGCGACATGGGATACATGTCCACCGCCAGCGGCTCCAGGCCTGCCGGGGCCGAGGGCGAGTTCGACGCCTCAAACACCCGTTTCCCCTGAAAAAATCCCGTGATCCAGCCGATATGTTTCAGGCTCTCCAGGTAGTCGCCAAAGTTCGCCGCAAACAGGATGTATAAGTTCAGCCGCACCTCGGGCTGCACATAGGTAATCCGATCCCCCACCCTTGTCGCCGCCAGCCCCGGCGTCTTCATCACCCGCTCCTCATCCAGGTTGAAAATGCACATCCCCACCGTGCTCGCCTTGATTGCCAGCTTCCCCTCCCGCTCAAAGTGCGTCAGTTCCACACGCGCCTGATCCCCAGTGAGTTGGGCTCTCTGCCGGATGAACGAATTCACCTCGGCGCGCAAAAGTTCTGAGACTTGAGAAATCATGGGAAACAATCGGCACGCGCACACACAGGCCGAACTGCGCACAGCGGCATAAGGTCACGAAAAGCCCAGAATCGATTACGCACTACTACTACGTCTTCAGGGTCAAACGACCCCCTGCAACGTCTTGTGGAATCAGTGATGCTCTTGGAACCCTCATAGCTACTGGCACAAATTCAACTTCGACGCGGTTAAAGCGCCCGGCACGTGAGGTGTCAATGTCGAACATGAATATTTCAACATATTATCGTTACCTACTCTTCTGCCTCCTCTTGACCTCCGCGTGATCCACTCGATCGAACATCGCTTGCGCCATTGGGCGTTGGATGTTGAGCATTGGACGTTGGACGTTTAAATCACCCCTCTCTGTTGCGGAAAGTTTTTCGCCCCCATTTGAAAAAAACGTTTGCCGTTTCCGCCCCCGCATGGCTTTCTATCCGCCCTCCTTTTTGGAGTCATTGGAGTCTTAGCTCAATTGGTTAGAGCGCCGCCCTGTCACGGCGGAGGTTGCGGGTTCAAGTCCCGTAGACTCCGCCACTACTATGTAGTGGCGGAAATTCTCACTGGTAAATGGTTCCAGCGCCATTTCCTCCCCCTGATTTCCCTCCCGTTTTTTGTCCTATCACGCATCTATGACAGCGCCCAAGGGTGTCGGTTTAACCGACACCGTCTGACCATAAGGATTCTTGAGGGTCAGAATACCCTATCCACTGGTGAGGGTATTCCAAAGGCGTTCAAGAATGAGCAATAGTGACGGTCAAAGGGTGTCCACAGTATGGACAACCCGCCGCAATGACCCTGGGCATTTCCTAGGATCATCTGGATCAGGATTCCTGAAGTCAGGGTGTATGCATGGTATAGACCCCAAGGACGTCGGCAGTGGGGGACGCCCTTAGGAATAGCTGTCCACCCGGCCAAGAAAACCGGCCCCCGGACACCGCGCACAGTTGTGGCAGGTCGTTTGTTTTCGTGCGGATGTCCCCAAATGGATACGTTTAAGAGGCAGATACTCATGATTTGAGCTGCGTCCGCATTCCCGCTTATTGGAACGCATCGTGCTCGTCGATTAACGGTCTCGGGCAAAGGAGAAGATGGCCGCCGCACGGCTGCAGTCGGGTTCGGCCGTGATCTCGTCAGCCCCCTCCCTTTCCAACGACCCGCGGCTCCGAACTCCGCTCCGGGCCAACTACATTCATCTCCGCGTCAGACCCGGTGGCATCAACCCAAAAGCACTCGCTTGTTCCGTATCAGGGATTAGCCCCAAGGTCGAATACACAGCCTCATCCATATCGAAGGCAACGGTGGACCGTTAGTTTTGCCACAAGGAACCGTTCCGGAATATCTAAATGAAACCCATCCACGCTACAACAATTAGCAACCTCGTCTTTGCGGTTGCCCTCCTGGGCATCGGCGGAAACGCGCACGGCGTGGACCCTGTGGCGGCCCAGAAGCTCATGGACGCCAAGTTTGAGGATCTAAGCCTCGAG
>JAYUWZ010000296.1:0-1840 GCA_043753265.1 Verrucomicrobiaceae bacterium | reverse complement strand
CTAACCATGACTACGCCCGCATGGAATCCAAACCGCAGAACGATAAGCTGAACTCCTCCCTACTCGCCGTCACCCAGACCGCCGTTGGTTGCGGCCTTGGCTTGCTGTTGGGCGGGAAATTGAGCCGCTCCACACAAAAGACCACCGCCTTTGCCCTGCTGGGAGTAGGCGCGCTGCTCGCCCTCCCCGCAATCGTGGAAGCCGTGGGCGAAATGATCGCGGGACCTGAGACAGAGCGCGGGGCCAAAAAGAGCCTCGACAGCATCCGTCAGGACTCCGGCCTGCCCGAGGACGCGGAGGCTTTCTAGGACACAATATGGAGGGTATCCGTTGTGATGCCCAGTTTGAGAGAGTGCATCATTGCCGGGGTTGGTGAACATTTATCCGCCTCGAAAATGCCACCCAACCCAGAAGTTACCAACACGCTCAATAGTGTATGGAGCAGGAAAAGCCTGCATCTCCCAACCCACCTTGAGTATTCGGTAGTCGATGAAGCGAGGCATCGGATTATAGCGTTTGTGCCCGTTGAATTCGCATCCGGCGTCAGGCACATCCCGATGAGGCTATGGTACGAGATGGAAACGGAGAACAGTGTGCGTAGCCGTCTTGATCGTAAAGCACACGGACAGGTGCATTCATTTCGCTTTGAGGGTGTAGACTTAGTCTGGAAATTCTCGGGAATGGATTGTGTGTTCAAACATGTCGCGCCCGATGATTACCCCGAATGGCTTTTGCCGATGCTTGCCAAGGCACATGCAAAAATGGACGAGATCGAATTCCAAGCGGAGCAGTAATGACTTCAGGCGAATTCATCACACGGCTTACCATCTGGCTCGCGTTGATAGCCTATGCCATCGGAGTGTCGTTGATGCTTCTCGCGCGGAGACGTGTACCCTGGCTGCAGGCAGCGCGCATTGTGTGGACGTTCGGCTGTGCGTTCTTTCTCGTGCACGTGGCCTTCGCATTCGCCGTATTCCACGGTTGGAGCCACGCCGACGCCTACCGCGAAACAGCGAGGCAGACTGAGGCAATGACAGGGTTCAAGTCGGGCTTCGGACTTTACCTCAATTACGTTTTCGGAATCGTCTGGATTATCGATGTCGCGTGCTGGTGGGCTTCCCACGAAAAATTCCTTCAAAGACCTGCGTGGCTCACCAAGCTCTGGCAGGGCTTCCTCCTATTCATGGTATTCAATGGCACGGTCATATTTGGCAAAGGACCGGTGCGATGGCTCGGCGTCGTGATTTGTGCGAGCCTTGTGGGGATTTGGTGGAGCAGAAGAAGTGCTGCGCGGCGAATGGCGAAGAGGAACGACAAGTAGTGTGGAAGGCTTACTTTAGCTCCTCCGCAGCCCGTTCCCACTTGGTCCGGAGTTCGTTCAGCATTGTCAGGTGCGCCGGATCGGTCGCAAGGTTGCGTTCTTCGAGAGGATCAGCTTTGAGGTCGTAGAGCTCCTCCACTGGCCCATCATCACCGGGCTGAGGCAGCCAGCGGATGTATTTCCAGCCGGGCGTGCGATAGGCCTCCACCGGCGGGATTCTGGCAGGCACACTGTGATGCTCGTAAAAAAACTCCGTGCGCCATTCAGCCGCAGGTTGCTCGCCACGAAGATGCTTGAAAAGGCTGCTGCCCTGCATTCGGGCGGGCACCGGGAGGCGTGCGAGTTCCAGCATCGTGGGGGCGATGTCCACATTCAGCGCGATGGCATCCACAGCGCGCGCAGTCTGCCGCGGGTCGTAGACAAAGAGCGGCACGCGGATGTCTTCCTCGTAGGCATACCATTTGTCGGCCATGCCGCGGTCGCCAAAGGCAAAGCCGTTGTCGCTGGTGAAAATGATCA
>JAYUWZ010000295.1:0-4197 GCA_043753265.1 Verrucomicrobiaceae bacterium | reverse complement strand
AACATGATTGGCCTCAATGCGCTCAGGCCCAGTGACCGATATCACGGGCATGCGCGTGGAACCCGTGAGCAGTTCTGAAATGAGACTCGGGTGATCTGGCGACAGGTGCTGAATCAGCACGTAAGCGAGACCCGTATCGGAGCCAATGCTGGAGAAGAAACTCTTGAAGGCCTCCAGCCCCCCCGCCGAGGCACCAATGCCCACTACCGGGCAATGAGCTGCGGTGCCGATAATAGGGTGAATATTACTCATCGGTCTGTGGGCAATGGCGCTGCAAGGCACTGGCAGACACCAAAGATTTTCGCCGGGGTAAATCGTAAAAGCTCATGGAGATGCTCGACAAGGAAGTGGACGAGGATGGGCATGAAAAAGCGAGGAGTTGGGCTGGGCACATTTCGCCGATGGGTCGCAACCTGCGCGTATCGAATACAGAATATTCGCTTTTAAAGAGGGAAATAATCACGAGCACCATACAACCAGAGTTCATCCCAGCGGCGATTGATGGGGACACCCCAAACCCAAATACAACATGAAAACCATCACCCTCATTTTAGCGGCAGCAATGCCCATCCTCTTCCCCATCGCGAACGCGCAACAGGTCGTCCGTGAAACGATCATCAGCGCCAATGGCGTGGTCACCGAATACTCGCCCGACCGGCTCGTGGTGGAGGGTGAGGCCGCGCTTGCCCGCTATACCTTCACCAAGACGACACAATATTTGGACGAGGCAGGAAATCCCGTGCAGGTGGAAACGATTAGGAAAGGAGTGCCGGTAACCGTGCACTACATCCAGGAAGGCCCCGCTCGTGTGGCCTCGAAGATCGTGGTGTATAACAGTACAAGCAAGGTCAGTGGGTATAGCGACATCAATACCACGCCGGTGAAGCCCTTCGAAACTGCTGGCACCGTCATGGAACTCGCTGACGGCACGATCGCCCTGCGCACGGATGCAAAGGGAGAGCCCCTCCGGTATGCCTACTCGAAGACAACCAAGTGGGTGGACCAGGACGGCAACGTGGTGACCAGTGAGACTGTGAAGTCCGGCACACCAATTACCGTCGTCTATACAAGGCGCGGCGAGCGCACCGAGGTGGCCAAGATCATCGTTCGCAATGCAGCGGTTCTCCAGCCTGCAATCATCGAACAAAAGACCACCACGACCACGACAACCACAGAAACCAAGTAAGCGGCGCTATTGCCCAACAAAAGCCCCCCGTGCTCGGAGACGAGCGCGGGGGCTTTTCCGTTTAAAGTCGTCGACGAAGCGAACGCCACGTGGAGTGCGCTTCGTCGATTGCTCTTCATGCTTTGGTTAGAAAGCTGAATCCATTCCCTCCAGACTCTTTCATAATCATACCTAGTCGGCCCGGTTTCTTAAACGCGAAGTGGAAGCGAAATACGAATAGTCGGTAAGATGAAACCACAACCTGACAACAGCAAAAGCGGCAAACTTGGATGGATATTCCTTTGGCTGATTGGCATTCCAGTACCTATCCTTCTTATCCTCTTTTTTGTCCGCGGCTGCACGTAGAGGGTCCGCGAAGGCGCAGTGAACTTGCGCAGTGATGACTGCGTCCAAAACCGGAATCGTTTGCGAACTCCTCTGTATGAAAACACACACACTGTCAGTTATTGCAATTGCGGGGTTGTGCGCGGGATTGGCGATCAGCGTCGAGCCTTCCGGCCCTAAACAAGCGGAACAGAATCGCCCCATCGATTTACAGGGGACGATCGCGCCTCGCTGGGGATACTACGTGGTGGATGGAATCACCTACGCGGTGCATGAGGGAAAATCGGTGAGACTGAACAAGGAAGTCTCCTTGCGGGTAACACCCACGGGCATCATCGGGTTTGATGGCGCGCCTATTACTCTGCCGCCCGGTCAAATGCTGACAAGCGATGGTCGCTATGCACAAATCCCCCCGGGGACTCTCCCCGCAGAAGCAGCCTCTGTAAATCCCTCCGGAGCCCCTTATCTCGTGGCACCTCCCGTTAAACGGGAAGAGCCAATTCGCGTGCCGAGCCCTGCCGGGGCGACGCCAAGAATTAACCAATAATCGCTTCATAGAAAAAAGCACGGACTGCAAGCCATCTTGCAGCCCGTGCTTTTATCGAGCCACTATGGCTTACTTTACAGCGATGGAGCCCACGGTGCGTGCGAGTTCTTCAGCGCGCTGCAGATGGACTTGGAGATGAGGAAGGTGCCTATCGGCAAATTCCTTGATGGACGGATTCTTCGTTCCCTTTGAGGTAGCATCGTAAAGGGCGACGAGCTTCCTGTGAGCTGTAACGGCGTTATCCATATACAGGCGATCGACGTCCGCATCCTCCGCATTTTTCACCAATGCAAAAGTTGTTTGCTGCTCCGCAGTCGTTTCCTTGGGCAATTCCATCTTGAACTGGTTGGCCAGACTGGTGAGCTGCCTGTCGAGATCCTTGTGGTCAGCGCTCATGGAGGCAGCAAAGACCTTGATGTCGTCGCGTTTCGTTCGTTCCCGAACCAGCGCACTCAGTTTGATTTCAGACCAGTTGGCCTGGGTCGCTGACTGAATAAAGGCACCGTCGGCCGCCGCTTCGGCCACCGAGGCTGGGGCAGGTTCCGCTGCCAATGCGGATGGAGACAACGCGCCGGCCAGGAGGGTCACGGTGAGCGTGGGTATCATCAGGTATGTTTTCATGGCAACTGGTTCGCGATAAACACCAAGTACGGCCCTATGGTGAATGATGCCTTCGCCTTTGTGACCTCATTTGCAAAGGGCGGGAACCTGATGCATCCAGATTATTCTCAACTGCCGATACACCGACGTCAGCAATGACAAGACATGACTAGGCCGCGGCGGTTGTCGGCAACCGCCGCGGTCGCTTGCTGTACGTGCTAGGAAGCCGCAGGCGCCATTGCCTCGCGGGGGAATTCCATGAGGCGAAACCAAGGTTCGTTGGGCAGGCCTTTTTGCATCAACGGGAGTGCGACGTTATAGACGGGAACGCCTGAGCCCGTTTTCCCCTCCGCCTTGCCATTGTGTGCGTGCCCGTGGAATGCAGCGGTGACGTTGAATCGATTGAGCGGGCCCTCCAGCCTGCTTGAGCCGAGAAAGGGCATGATCTCCTCGGGCTCTCCCTCCACCGTTTCCCGCAAGGGCGAATAATGCAGCAGGACAAAACGTTTCTCCGTGTGAAGACGCGCAAGCGCACGCTCGAGCTTCATCGCGTGCTCCACCGCCTCGTGAGCAAAGGTCTTCACCAGGGTCTCACCCCACGGGCTGAGCATATACCTTCCAAATCCTCCGCCAAAGCCGCACACGCCAGCAAAGCCCATCCCGCCAATCTCGACGCACTCCCCATCGAGCATGTGGACTCCCGCTCCCGCAAGAATAGAGGCGACCTCCTCGCCGTGACCGGATTCGTAGTCATGGTTTCCGAGCACCGCCACCACAGGGATCGAGGCGAAGGACTTAATATCCTCCGCGAGGACCGACGCCTCCTCCGGGGTGCCGTAGTCCGTCAAATCCCCACAGAGTAGCAGTACGTCCGCCTGCTCGGAAGCCGTAACGAACAGGTGATGAAGGGCACCTTTGGAAGCCTTGGTATAATGAGTATCCGCGGTTGCTGCGATTTTGAAGGTGGCGGGTGTGGCGTTCATTTGCGACTGAATCGTTCCCAGCCCCTCCATGGCGCGCAAAGATCCGCGCACCCAGGCAATCCACCGCGTTTCAGTATGAAATGTCACCAACCCAGATCCCTATTGAAGCCACCCATTTTTACAGGCGCGTGGCGGATGAACTGACCCGGGCAAATATTGATTTCGTAGTGGGTGGCGCGTTCGCCCTGAAGGAGCATACGGGCATCACGCGCTTTACAAAGGACTTCGACTTGATGCTCCGTCCCCGCGATGTCGAACGCGCATTGCAAGTGCTGGGCGAAAGCGGATTCGATGCGAGGTATGAATTCACGCACTGGCTCGCGAAGGCGCATAGTGGCGAGTATTTTGTGGATCTCATTTATCGAGCCGGCAACGGCCTCGGAGAGGTGGATGATGAGTGGTTCCGCGCATCCAAGACGGCGCGCGTCCTGGATCGGGAAATGCAGGTGTGTCCGGCGGAAGAGATCATCTGGCAAAAAGCTTACATCATGGAACGTGAGCGCTTTGACGGCGCGGACATATTGCACCTCATCCGGGGGGCCAGGCTCAATTGGGAA